>JBJTEQ010000135.1:0-8547 GCA_046092945.1 Kapaibacterium sp. (SeqCode) | reverse complement strand
GGCGCGAGCAATGGTAGCTGTGCCACCAACCTTGAGCGAATATTCATACGAACGCGGAGCACCAGCTTCTGTGTGCGTGCCACCTGCAGTCGATGAAACGGTGATCGATCCATCGGTTGCTGCGCTACAGGAAATGTTCGTAGATGCGAGCGATGCAGTAACCGTTGTTGGTTCGTAGATCGTTTCTGAACCGATCTTCTTCTCGCATGTCGGTGATACGCCGCTGGCGATCACATACAGATCGTACGTTCCAGGAGGCAGACTCGAGAATGAGCCACTTGCCTGTGGACCAGCATCGCCAACCGTCTCACCCACACGGTCGATGCGGTAGGTGTATGTCTGCGACGTGATCACACCCGGGATCAATCCACCCGCAGCATTGGAGATGGTGATGCTTCCGTTGTTGGAGCCATTACAGCTGATGTTCACCTTTGCCGATGAACCACTCAGCACCGTCGGCTCAAGAATCGTCGCCGACTTGCTCCGTGTGTTTTCGCTTGTTGTGGTAACCGATACCGAATAGGTTCCGGCTGCAATGTTCGTAAGGTCCTTTGTTGTTGGACCGTTCGACCATGTGTAAGCAGCACCGGTGGTTGTTCCGGCAAGGGTATTCACGATCGAGCCAGTGGAAGACCCGTTACACGTTGCATTGGAAGGGGCAAGCGTGATAGTGAATGCGCGGACCGTGCAGGTAGCTGCGCCGTCAAAGTTTGCACCGGCACCACCCGTGTTGGACGTTGCGCGACGCCATCCGCTCGTGCCGTCATCGAGGACGAGACCACCAGTGACACTGGCTTCGATCACATCCTGAGACTTCGAACCCCACCAGTTACAGGTGGCTGTTGGATTGTAGGATGAGCGGCTATTGATGAATGGCTTGTTCGAGCCATCCTGCGGTGCAAGGATGTTGCCCGTGAAGGACTGCGTACCCGACGTAAGGCTGCCGATATTGATGCCGGCGTAGCCGCTTCCAGATTTACCGGAGCCGGTGATCTCGCAGTTCGAGATCGAGGCCGATGTGTTACCGACTGTTACCCGATCGCGGATTCCGATACCGTTCTGACGGGAATTGAGAATGTCCGTGTTCGTGATCGAAAGGGTGTTGATCAGGTTACCCGTGAAGGACACACCGTCGATACCTGCATCGTTGATCCTCGTGTTGGTGATGTCAACGTTAGCCAGCAAGCTCATGCCCGAGAACTGCAGTGTTCCGTCAAACTCACTGAATGTGCCGCCGATTGTAGCGTTGCGGCAGGCATTACCCGGACCGAATGTGAGGGCACGAATGAATGGCGAAGATCCGCCAGTTGTTGGGCGGGTTACGCGCGTGTTGCTGATCGTGAGATCACCGTTCTTGAGAATGCTGATAGCACCGCTTGTCGGAACGCTCGTCAGCGGTGCTGTCGGATTAACGGTCAGCATACAGTTGTTGATGTTCGTCTGACCGGTCGCACTCGACGTCACCAGTGTTGTGGCTGTTGAGCTCGTGACCTTGATGCCGTTCAGTGTGAAGTTCGTTGCGGCGATCGAAACAGTTACTGTTCCGTTGATCGTCGTCCATGTTGAGGTGCGCCACGTTGGTGCACCCAAGAAATCATAGGGGTTGGTATTTGTTGACTGGATCGTAAGGGACTTGCCGACAGTTACCGACTCGTTGAAGGTGAACAGGCCGGCCGTAACCGTACCGCCCGCTGCAACAGCGGTAACACCGTCCTGAATGCGGAAGTAGCTGTTTGTGCTACCGGAGATTGTCACCGGACCATCAGAAGAACAAGCACCGGACGGAACAAATCCAATTCCGGCGCCGTTGGCATCGGCGTTCGAAGAGATATATGGACCTGCTTGGATAGCCCCATTCAGGTAGGACATCAGAGTGGCCGTTGACGGCGCATTTCCGTAGGAGTTACAGCCTGCGCTGAGCATTCCCGTACCCGTATTGCTGATCGCATAACCGCTAAGACCTGCAAACAGGTTGCTTTCTATGGTTATCGTCTTTCCGGCGAGAGTTCCCGAAACAATAATACCGTTCGTGGTAGTTGCATCGGAGAAGAGATTGTTTGCGAACCGTGCAGATCCCGTTAGGCTGGTGGCATCGAACGTGAGCGCAGCGCTTGAGCTCGAACCACCCGTATTGTTTGCCGTGAACTCGTTACTGGTGACAACGGCGTCAGCGATTGATCCTGAGATGGCAACTGCTGTTCCGGCGTAGTCGCGGATTTCGTTTTCTGTCATGAAGAAAGTGGCCAGACCACTCGCGCTCACCGCTGTGGTGATCGCGGCGCCTCCATCGTTACCATCGAAGCGGCAACCGGAGATCGACAATTCGTCCCACCCCAGTCCTGCTGTTGCGATCGTGTTGGCGCGGAGAAACTTACAGTTGGAGACGATCACATTCGCCCCAGCGCTGGCACCATTGATGGTGCTTCCCGCTCCGAACACTACCCCATCGAACACGACGTCAGCATCTGCTGCGCCAAGCGTGATCGGCGATGTAAGTGTCGTAGCCGCACCCCACGCGGCCATCGTGGCACCGGCATTAGCGCCGTTTACCGTTAGTGGCATCGTGAATGTGGCCCCGGCAAAGTTGCCCGGTCCAATGTCCAGCGTCGTGACGCCGGCAACCGTCAGCGCGCCATCGACGCCCCCGATGGTGGCCTTTGCCGTCGCCTCAGTGAGACCGTCGTTAACGTTAGCACCACCGGCCCGCACAAAGACGGTAACCTGGGCACTGGCGACAATTGAGCCGATCAGCACCAGAATGGCAACGAAGAGTGTACGGATTCCTCTCATGGGATCCCCTCAATGAAAATTGATACCGCAGTTTTTTGTTATCGGATTCATGGAATGCAACAGAGCCGACTCGGTAAGAGCGCGTACGACTCTGCGACATATTCACAACAACATACGGAATTGATGTGGATAAAATCACAAAATCAAGTGTGATTTTTTTGCACAACGCAATTATCTACGTGTTTACACGCAATGCCGTTCACATTTATTGATCTATTCGGGAAGATTTGAAGCGCAGACTGATGACTTTTCGGGTTCATATCCAATGGCCGCCCCATCAGCATCCGTCCCATCGAGGTTCGTTGGGCTTACCTGAACAGAACCCGTGACGAGTTTCTTGATCGAGGCCGCGATCACCGCCTGGTCAAGGGGCTTCTCCTTGTCCTTTGTCGGCACATTGAAGGCATTGCACGAGGCATTCAGCTGAGACGGGGCTGCATTGCGAATAGCGATGCTGCCGGATGGGGTCTGGCGGAAATTGTTCCGCTGAACGACGACTGACTTCCCGGCGATGGAGCCAGACATCGAGATCGACGTGAAACACGAAGAGAATAATGAATTTTCGATGGTGACTTCCTGCTCGATGCCCGAGGCTTCGATTCGTACGGCGGCCTGATCGTTATCCTTGGATGCATTACATCCGGAGAACTCATTATAGCTGATCCGCACTACCTGCCCTGCTCCGGACACGTCAATGGCGGACTTCGCATAGTTGCGGAAGGCATTTTCACGGATCACAGATATGCCAACGTCACCGCCGATAAGGGCTGTTGGAGCCCCTTGACTACCTGGTTTTGCCCCCGGAACAAGTGCATCAAAGATGCTGGCGGTCAGGAACAACTCGCCCCACTTGGTCCCCTTGGTATTGATCGGCTGCGAGCCGAGAAACTTGCAATTGTAGATCGTGATGTTGGCGTTCTCAGCTGTGCCGGCCAATGGGACAATTGGTCCAAACTGCAGACCCACCAGAGTAACAGCTGCGTTGGAAGCAGATGCGCTCAGCTTCAGGGTCGAGGAGATCACCGTCGAGGTGTCCCACTTCGCGATGTCGTAATTAGCATTCGCCCCCTGAAGAACAACTGCCCGGTCGATGGTTGCGCCGGCAAATGTTCCGGGACCAATATCGATGATATCCCCTGCCTGCGCGCCTGATACAGCAGCTTGAATCGACTTCTTAGCAGTTGATTCGGATGCACCATCGTTGCCATCCACTCCGTTCGAGCGGACGTAGATAACGGTCTGACTCATCAGTGTGAAAGGGGCAAGGCATAGCGCCATAGCGAGGACGAGGGAACGGATCATAGCGAACAACATCAACATTGGTACAAATTCGGTTGCGTGGTCATGAAAACACCCGCAGATGAGAACCATCTGCGGGTGTTGTTGTGTGCATGAGCGTCATGGAGTCTGGAAGGACTCCGTTTCGATTAGC
Source organism: Kapaibacterium sp. (SeqCode) (assembly GCA_046092945.1). GTDB lineage: Bacteria > Bacteroidota > Ignavibacteria > Kapaibacteriales > Kapaibacteriaceae > UBA10438. Next base: position 4,325 of record JBJTEQ010000135.1, on the reverse strand, counting down.
GGCGGACGATAAACGACTTCGTCATGTTGAGATCACCGGCGCCTACAACGCGAATCGCGTACATACCGCTCGGATAATCACGAACATCGAGGCCGAAGTTGAATGTGAAGTTGGAAGTTGCATAGTCATCATATGGCACGTCGATAACGCGACCGATACCATCGACAACTTCTACACGAATCCGTCCGGCTGCGCGCGCGGCTACCGCAATATTCACGTCGGCATCGGCAGGATTCGGGTTGACCTCAACTTCGTTCACAAACTCGGCATCTCCAGAGATAACCTCGTCATCCGGTGTTCCCTTTTCGAGGTTGTTATTGGCGGTATTCGTGAAGTACTTGTTACGCATGTAACAGTACACAGCATCACGAACATCCTTATCCGCCGTGTTGTAGAGAAGCGCCTCACCGAATCGGCCGTTGGTACCACCAAAGTAGAGACCGTTACCGCCAGCGTTGTTGTAGTCCGATGCTGGTGTTGTTCCGGCTGTTCCTGGGTAACCCTCACCGAATCGTACACCGCCAGAACGTCCACCGATAGAGATGTTGGTGTTTGGATTACCAAGAGTTTCGTCATTGATTGTCGTAGCGGCAAAAGACGTTCCGTCGAGCTTGACTTCCGTCCCTACCTGGCCATTCTCATCATCGATCGACATGCCAATCTTAGGATTCGTCGTCGTATTGTTTCCGTCCTTATTGAAGTACATCTGCACCATGTACACCTTGTTCTTCGGAATGTTGGTGAAGTTTCGAGAAACAACACTCATCGTTCCGGCATTAAGGCTATAGATGCTCAAACGGATTGTTTCTTCAGTTGTCGAGGTTGTTCCGATCATCACAACCGACATACCGGTATTCTGGTTGCCGTGCTTGTAGACAACCTGAACTGTATTGTTCGCAACGTCATCCGGAGTCTTGAAGACGACGAACAGTGACTTAGCATCACCCTTGATGGTTGTAGCTGCAGCCTGACCGAGGAACATTTGTGATGTTCCATTGAACTGGATACCTGCACGACCAGCAAGACCATTGGTGGAGTTACGCCAAACCGGACTCGTTGCAAAAGTTGGGCGGCTGAGGGAAAGCGTACTGACCTGGTTTGTCAGAGTTGCGACACTCGAGTTATCCGTTGCCGTTCCTGCATCTTCTGCCTTCCAACCTGCTTCCATGACTGTCGCATTGTTCACCATAACTGGAAGAGGACCTTGCAGACCATAACGCACAGTTCCGGTACCATATCCGTTGTTATCGGCATTGTCATTGATAAACCGAGCAACATCATTTTCTGCACCAGCACTTGCATCCGTCGGGAAGTTGTTCGTCACACCATACAGACGGCGCGTAGTAGAACCATCATTATAGCGGAAGATCATACCCGAGGTGTTGACGTGGCCGCTTGAATTCGTCTGGATTTCAAAGAATCGTCCAGTTGTTGTTCCCGACTTACCCACGGTCAGATCAAGATTCTTAATGGTCTTCGTTCCCAGGCCAGAGGCGCCGGAGAAGAGGAAGATCTTGGTGCTTCCTGTGGCGACAAGAACCGACTGAGAAGCAAAGTCGCAACTCGACGTTCCAACGTTACTCAGCAGTGTACCTTGAATTGTGATCGCCTTGGACACCGTGAGCGATGATGAGATGTTGTACGTACCACCGGAACCACCCAGTAGAGTAACCGTTCCCGTGGATGAGATCTCATCAATTGCTTCCTGGATCGAACCGTCGTTGTTGACATACAGGTTCGAAGGCGCCGTGTATGGAGCTGCTGCACCAAAGTTGAAGGTCACAGATGATGTTCCGATAACAAATGCCTGTGATCCTGTGAATGTCGGTCCGCCAGGTGTAGCACTCACGAATGTGAGAGGTTTAGTAATGACCGGACCATTTGATGGATCATTACAGTTTGCACCGCTGATGATGATATTATCACCGGCGCTAGCAACTTCGATTGCCCGGCTGATCGTCTTGAACGGACGCGCCGATGTACCTGTAGCCGTTGCATCGTTGCCATTGGTGCAGTCGACGTAGAAGTTCGTCGTTGTGTACACGTTGACATACGTACCAACGATTCCGGACGTACCTGACACAGATGAACAGCTTCTTCCATCCGTGACCGAGACCTCGTAGGAACCTGCAACGTCATCCGCAACTGTCGTAGGAATTTCGAAGGTCGCGGTCACTGTGGACCCGGACAAAGTCTCTGACGTTGGTGTAGCCGATGGCTTATACGTAGTGGACTGTGGAATGGACGTTTTGCCAGCCCAGTTTTCCCACGTGTAGTCATAGTATGGCGCAGCGTCACGACGTGTTCCACCCTGTACCGTCACTGTCAAAGTTGCCTTGTTTGCACCCACAGATGCATACTTGAACGGTGCACTTGTGTTAGCGTCATCCGTAAGGGTATGAGTGATTGGGTTGGAAGGAACCGTCACCGTCCATGTGCCAGTTGCAGCAGTGAAGTCAACACACGATCCGTCCTTCGACAAGCGACGGTAATCCGTTGTAGTCGTCAGGTTTCCAGGGTTGTAATCAACTTCATTGCTCGTACCCAAGGCCGTCGACCATGTCGAACCACTATTCGTAGACTGTTGCCACAGATACGTGATCGATGCGTCACCACCAGTTGTTGCAACACCCGTGATGAGCGAACCATCAGCTCCGTAACAGATCGTCTCACCCGACGTGCTGATCGAACCAGCCGTGAACATTGGACGAACCGTGACTGTGTACTGACCGCTCGATGCACTCAGTGTTGGGCTACACGTTCCGTCCTTGGCGAGTCGACGATACGTTGTGGTAACCGTCAGTGTTGACGGATCGTACGTCTCATCTGTACTCGGACCAACAGCATTCGTCCAGTTTGCACCCGCGTCTGTTGACTGCTGCCACTGATAGCTGATATCGAGATCACCACCACTCGATGCAACGATGCTTCCGATCAGCACAGGGTTGCCACTGTAGCAGATCGTTTCACCAGCCGACGAAATCGTACCAGTCGTGTAGTGCGGACGTACCGTCACAACATATGTGCCGCTTGATGCACTCAGTGTTGAGCTACAAGTACCATCCTTCGCCAGTCGACGATAGCTGGTTGTAGCTGTCAGCGTTGAAGGATCATACGTAGCACTTGTGCTTATACCGCTGGCATTCGTCCAGCTTGAACCTCCATCGGTTGACTGCTGCCACTGATAGCTGATATCTAGATCACCACCGCTCGAAGCGACGATGCTTCCGATCAGCACAGGGTTGCCACTGTAGCAGATTGTTTCGCCATCCGATGAAATCGTGCCTGTCGTGTAATTCGGACGAACCGTCACGACGTACGTTCCGCTCGACGCGCTCAGTGTTGAGCTACAAGTACCATCCTTCGCCAGACGACGATAGCTCGTTGTGGCGGTGAGTGTTGAAGGATCATACGTGGCATTTGTACTTGTGCCGCTGGCATTCGTCCAGCTTGCACCAGCGTCTGTTGACTGCTGCCACTGATAGCTGATGTTAAGATCACCACCGCTCGAAGCGACGATGCTTCCGATCAGCACAGGGTTGCCACTGTAGCAGATTGTTTCGCCATCCGATGATATCGTGCCTGTCGTGTACTGTGGACGAACAGTGATCTTGCGCGTATTCGTTGATGCCGTCAGCACCGTATTGTTTGTGCCGTCCTTGACCAATCGACGATAGGTCGTGGTGGCTGTGAGATTGCCCGGATCGTACGTTGCCGCATCACCACCAGGACTGACGTTCGTCCATGACGAGCCATCATCCAACGAAGACTGCCACTGGTAAGTATAGTTGCCGTCGCCACCAGTTGGAGCCGTTGTTTCCGTGTTGCTTCCGGCAGGGTCATTGTAACAGATCGTTGCGCCTGTCGACGAGATAGCACCGGCAGCGAAGTCACCGAAGACAATAACTGTCCAAGTTCCCGTTGCTTCGATAAAGTCAGGGTTACAATCACCACGCTTCGCAAGGCGTCGGTAAGTGGTCGTAGTGATCAGAAGACCTGGATTGAAATCAACATCGCTACCTCCGGCATCTTGCCAGGCGCCACTACCCTCCTTGTATTCCCACTTGTACGTGAGAATACCAGATCCACCCGTCGAGGCATAGCCAACGATGTTCGATGCGTCCGTGTTATACGAAATCGTTTCACCCGTGGTGCTGATCGAACCAGCATAGAACTGTGGATGAACGGTTACCGTGATCGTGTTCGACGTTGCACTGCAGGCTACTCCGCCAAGCGTGCTCGTCACCGTGCGGCGATACTGAGCGTCGGCCGTCAGTGTGCCCTCGTCATACGTTGCGTCTGTGGCGCCGCTGATGGCGCTCCAG
>JBJTEQ010000134.1:0-3518 GCA_046092945.1 Kapaibacterium sp. (SeqCode) | reverse complement strand
CACCGGAGAAAACCCAAAGAAGAAACAACGCGGTATGGACTTCATGTACGACGTTATCGATTGGGTTGGCGGTTATCCTTATGAGTATGAATCTGTACCCGAAACTGTCGTCCGCATGAAGGCACTCGGATTTGATTGTGTGAAGTCCATTTCTGCCCAAGTGCCAACGGGCTGCAACGAGTTCGTGTTTCACAAGCGTGCATGACCATCCTACTCATCAACTACGAGTACCCTCCAATTGGCGCCGGCGCTGCTAAGGCCACGCGGCACATAGCCAAGGCCCTCGTCGAGCTGGGACACAATGCCGTTGTGTTAACGGCGGGCTTTCGCGACGCAGTTGGTCATTCCATCGAGGACGGAGGCGTCCACGTCTATCGTCTGCCCTCGCGTAGGGCCAGCATTTCGCAGTCCAACCCACGCGAGATGATGAGTTTTGTGTGGCATGCATGGAAGGGGCTAGATAGAGTTATAACGGAGCACCGTCCAGATGCAGCCGTAATCTTTTTTTCAATTCCGTGCGGAGTGCTCGGGCTGCGTCTACGTAGACGTTATCGAGTGCCATACATCGTATCACTTCGTGGTGGAGACGTTCCCGGACTTGTTCCCGAGCTTGATGGTATCCACCGAATCCTTCGCTCGCTGCGTCGGCGAATACTGCAACGGGCCGTTGCCGTTGTGGCAAACTCACGGGGCCTAGCGGCACTTTCCAAGAAGCACGATCCGCAGCCGGTTGCGGTCATTCACAATGGCGTGGATTCGGACTTCATGAGGCCTGCCGCGCATGCGAAGAATGCGCATACGGAGTTGTCGCTGCTGTTTGTCGGACGTCTCCAGCCGCAGAAGAACCTCGTGAAGGTTTTTGAGGCAATGGCACGCCTGAAGTCTGCCGGCGCCATCACGCTGACGATTGTGGGCGAAGGACCGCAGTCTGCAGAGCTGCACGCACAGGCAAAGTCGCTTGGTGTAGATGGCAGCATCACATGGCTGCCGTGGCAGACGAAGGAGCACCTGCGGGAGCTGTACCAGCGGGCCGACGTGCTTATCAATTACTCGCTCTACGAGGGAATGCCCAATGTTGTGGCCGAAGCTATGGCGTGCGGAGTGCCGGTTATTGTGAGCAACATCATGGGGCACGATGAGCTTGTCGAGCACGGCCGCTCCGGACTGATCGTGAACCTTGATGACGCCGATGGTCTCGACGCCGCCCTTGCGTCGCTCATGCTCGATCAGGAGCGTCGGGCAGCGCTGGGCCATGCAGCCCGGCAACGCATGACGCAGGACTTTAGCTGGAAGAAGACCGCCGATGAGTATGTTCGACTGTTCCAGCAACGGGGCACATTAGGAGTGAACAAGGAAGCATGAGTCAGACGACCGACATCGCCCGGGACAAAGCAACCGCTGAAGCATTTGCCGATTCCTGGAATAACCTTCCGGCAGGATCGGTGTACACGCGCGAGCAGTTCGAGGACTGGTTCGAGCCGCTTCACCGCCCGGACATTGAAGGGAAGTCTGTTGTGGAGCTCGGATGCGGCAACGCCAGTCTGCTCGTCCACATGGCCCAGTGGAATCCGTCGGAACTTGTTGGCATCGACCTCGGGTCATCCGTTGCCAGTGCCCGAGAGAACATGACTCACGGCGCGGGCACGGTTAACTGGCGCGTCGAGCAGGCCGACCTTACAACCTACCGCAGCTCCGGTTTCGATGTAGTCTACTCCATCGGCGTTCTTCATCACCTCAAAGAGCCATTCGTTGGCTTTCAGTCGGTGCTTGCCAATACCAAGCCCGGTGGACATTTCCACTGCTGGGTATATGGTCGCGAGGGTAACGGCATCGTCATTGCCCTGGTGGAACCCATTCGCAAGATCGTCTGCCACCTTCCCTGGTGGCTTACCAAGTATGGTGTTGCGACAACGCTTGCCATTCCCTTCTTCCTCTATGGACTGCTGTTTCGGATCATCCGCGGCACAGCCCTTGCTGAGAAGCTTCCACTGGGCGGGTACATGAGTTGGATCTCCAAGCGCGGCTTCCAGTTTTTCCGTCACGTGGCCTTCGATCAGCTTGTCACTCCGCAGACAACATTCCTCCCTCGCGCGACCATCGAAGCATGGCTTCGATCAGATCCGCGCATCACCGAAACCTACATCATCCACCGCAACGGCAACTCCTGGAAGTTCGGTGGAAGGGTGGGTGTGTAACCTCCTATATTGCTCATCATGAACAACGTCACAATACATCCTACCGCCATCGTTGATGAGGGGGCACTCATTGGTGATGGGAGCCGCGTCTGGCACTGGGCCCACGTCTGCGCAGGTGCCCGCATCGGTGCCGGCGTATCGCTCGGACAGAACGTCTTCGTAGGGAACAAGGTCTCCATCGGCGATAAGTGCAAGGTGCAGAACAATGTTTCCATCTATGATAACGTAACCCTTGAAGAAGGGGTGTTCTGCGGTCCGAGCATGGTCTTTACCAACGTCTACAACCCCCGGGCACTCATCGAACGCAAGAACGAGTACCGCGATACGCTTGTCAAGCGCGGTGCAACGCTCGGTGCCAACTGCACCATCGTCTGCGGCGTTACCATCGGAGCCTTTGCCTTTATCGGTGCCGGTGCCGTGGTGATTGCCGACGTGCGCAGCTATGCCCTCATGGTTGGCGTTCCGGCCCGCCAGATCGGCTGGATGAGCGAGTATGGAGAGCAGATTCCGCTGCCGCTCACAGGGGATGGACAATACACGTGTCCGCACCTGGGACATGTTTATCAGCTGACAGGAAATGAACTTCATCGAGTCTAACCACGCATGATCCCGTTTATCGATCTCAAGGCACAGTATCAGTCACTGAAGCCGCACATTCAGGAGCGCATTAACCGTGTGTTGGACCACGGTCAGTACATCATGGGTCCGGAAGTGCGCGAGCTCGAAGAGCGTCTGCAGGACTACACGGGTGCCAAGCACTGCGTAACGGTTGCCAGCGGTACGGAAGCCATCCTCATCGGCCTGATGGCGCTGGGTATTGGTCCGGGCGACGAGGTCATCACCACGCCGTTCACCTTCATTGCCACGGTCGAGATGATCGTGCTGCTGGGGGCGAAGCCCGTGTTTGTGGACATCGAGCCAGATACGTGCAACATCGATGTGTCGCAGATCGAGGCAAAGATCACGTCAAAGACGCGCGCCATCATGCCCGTAAGCCTGTATGGTCAGGCGGCCGACATGGATGAGATCAACGCCATTGCGGCCCGTCATGGCAACATCCCCGTTCTCGAAGATGCGGCACAGAGCTTTGGCGCAACATACAAGGGGCGCAAAAGCTGCAATCTTTCAACCATCGGGTGCACTAGCTTTTTCCCCAGCAAGCCCTTAGGCTGCTATGGCGATGGTGGGGCGATTTTTACTAACGACGATTCAATTGCGCAAGCCTGCAACGAAATTCGTGTGCATGGCCAAAGCGCGCGCTATGTCCACACCCGGGTAGGTGTTGGCGGGCGCATGGATACGCTGCAGTGTGCGATCGTGCTT
>JBJTEQ010000133.1:0-6936 GCA_046092945.1 Kapaibacterium sp. (SeqCode) | reverse complement strand
GCATGAAACAGGCCACAGTCTTCCATCACCTCTACGGCAGCTATTGCCACCTCAAGTGCAGGATCTCCGGCGATCAATCGCGCGTGCATTCGGTCGACCAGATCTCCCATGAGTTTTTCAGCCTCAGGTAAGCGTCCCGTTCCCTTGTATCTGGCCAGATCTCCAGCCCCGCCATGCAGAGCAATCGCCGGTTGGTTTGCCATAGTGTTAGTTCGGAAGTTTCCCGATGATCGAATCCTGAAGGTTTTCGCGCGTTGCCTTGGAGAGCAATGTGAGGATTCCCTCGGTAACAATATGTGGTTGGTGCACAACATTCATTCCCATGCTCGATAGACCGTCGACAACTGGTTGCGATTCGCCACCAGTTACCACGATCGGTACGGACTTCTCGCCCAGCGTTTGGGTGAATGACTCAATGGCGCGATGCACGCCCCCTACAACAGAGTAGGTAATCCCTGCCATTAAACACTGCGGGGTGTTAATGCCGATGGACTCGGTAGGCGGAGTGTAGGTCATTTCCTGAATCGCGGCTGTCTGCTTGGCAAGTCCGAAGAGTTGCGTTGAAAAACCTGCGAAGATGACTCCCCCAAGGAAATGTCGTTCGCCGGAGACAGTGTTCACCGTTACCGCTGTTCCACAGTCAACGGTGATGAGAGGGGGCTTTGCATATCCCTGCGCTCCGATGGCACCAAGCATTCTATCGATGCCCGCATTTTCGATGTGCTCAAGCGAGAGCTCACCAACGTTACGCATCAGAAGTGTGTGCACATTTAAGACATGGTGTCCGAGAATGCGCTGAAGCACCTTGACGATTGCCGTGGTCTGTTTGTGGTTCACACTCGATAGACCGATGAGATAGCGTTTGCTAACGTTATCACGGAAGTGAAGTTGAACGTTCTTCTTCCACTCTTTGTCGTAGGGGAAAGAAAGATGCACATCGTCGTGATGGATCTTAACGCGGCTGTTGCCAACGTCGATGGCAGCGATGCCATAGGAGACGTTGTTCAGCTCAATCGATGTATCGAATACGGTCGCCATCGTCAATGATCCTTGTTGTTTCGTCAAAGGTGTTGATGATCCTCAGCCGTCCGTCCGATTCCAAGCCTGCTGTGCGCCACTCGCCCCCTTCATCAACGAGCGATATCCGGGTACGTCCAATTCCTATTGCCGAGGACCAGATGCGAAAGACCGTCGCAACAGGCATTGTGAGAAGCTGCTGCATACTCGAGATAAGTGCATCGACCACGGCATTGGGCTGAAGGGGAACGCCCAACCGTGACAATGACGTACAAGGTTGAGTGATAGTATCGGGAAACGTTTGCTGTAGGACGTTTACGCCAATCCCTATTACGGTTGATGTGCACCGAGAACCCGTGAACTCATGCTCGACAAGTGTCCCGGCTAGTTTACACCAATTCTCTCCCGCGCGTACTTGAACGTCATTCGGATACTTACAGCGGTACGTTCCGGCTGGTACAAAGTCACCAATCACGTTAAGAACCGCCAGCGTTCCACGTGCCATGTCAGCGGCGAGATCTTCAGATGACCGTTGAAGCTGATGTCGAATGCCGAATGATATCAGGACGCTTTTGCCAAACTCATCTTCCCAGATACGACCACTACGCCCCCTGCCCTTGGTCTGGTGATGCGCAGTAACAACGACCGACGAGAAGTCTTTGAGTAGTTCTCTCGCCACATCGTTTGTTGATTCAACAACATCAACATGTATCCGGTGAGAAAACGTCATTGTTGTGTTGTAAATAATTTTATATTAGTCGGTGATTGTGGACTGCACTCTGCAAGAATACCGCCATTTTGGCTTCGCGTCTGCTATTTTGTGTGTCTGGTGATGGACGACATGAAGACCGATACTATCTGTGCACTTGCTACTCCGCCTGGTGTTGCAGGCCTTGCTGTTGTGCGCGTCAGCGGTCCACGGGCATTTGAACTGTGTGACCTCAACTTCCATGGAACATCCTCCGCATCGACTGCGGCCGACCATTCAATAACGTTCGGGTGGTGGGGTGCGGGTGATGAACGCATCGACTCGGTAACGCTCATGGTGTATCGATCACCACGATCCTACACCGGTGAAGATGTTGTCGAGATCGGTTGTCACGGCGGCGTGTTCACCTCGGATCAGATCATCGATAGTTTGCTCAATGCGGGGGCTCGGTTAGCCGACCCTGGTGAGTTTACGCGTCGTGCGTTTCTTAACCGCAAACTTGACCTTGTGCAGGTTGAAGCCGTCGCTGACATCATACATGCTGCTTCCGAACGGGGTGCTCAAACTGCTGCTCGTCAGTTGGCAGGGGGCTTCACCAAACGCCTCGAATCGTTTCGGTCCGGACTCCTAGAGTTTCTTGGTCTATTAGAGCTGGAGCTCGACTTCTCGGAAGAGGACGTCGAGTTTGTCCCGCGTCGTCAGCTTGCTGAGCAGCTTCAAGCAATTCTGCATGAGATCATGCTCACAGCAGGTTCGGCGCATGGAGCAAGTGTCCTTCGGTCCGGCTTTCACGTTGCCGTTGTCGGATACCCCAATGCTGGCAAGAGCTCGCTCTTCAATGCGCTTTTACTCCGAAACCGAGCAATCGTAAGCGACCGGCCTGGAACAACACGGGATTATCTCGCTGAATCGCTCCTGATCGATGGATATGCGGTCCACCTGATCGACACTGCGGGAATCCGAGACACTGCCGATACCATTGAACTGGAAGGAATTGCGATTACGGTGTCAATGGTGGAACAGGCTGACCTTGTTCTCGTTTTGAACGACATCACCGAGGGCGTCCATCATTCTGATGCGCTCATGGACGATTTGGCATCTCGCTTCCCTTCCACCCCTGTTTCTCTGGTCCAAAATAAGATCGACTGTGTCGAAATGGGGGTTCCTACGGACAGCACCCTCTGGTGTTCAGCACGGACTGGCCAAGGGATTGATAGCCTTCGACAGCATATCATTGGCTCTATTCGTGCTCAGACGTCGGGTATCCAAGATGTTCTGGTAAACGACCGCCAGGCGAAACTCCTTCGGATGATCGCCGATAGTCTTTCCGCTGTTCTGCGTGGACTCGAATCCAAAACCAGCAACGATGAGCTTGCGGTTGACCTTCGCCAGGCGATTCGCATCCTCGGTGAGATCACCGGTGAAACATGGAATCCGGACGTTTTAGACACAGTTTTTTCGCGCTTTTGCATAGGAAAATAGAGGCATGACGCCTGAGTTGACTATTCGCCCCCTTGAAATCGACGACTTCGCCATGTTTCTCGAGATCCAGCGAGAAGCTCTGGTGCAGTCGCCGGAACTCTTTGGTTCAGATTATGAGTGGTTTGAGAGTCTTTCCATTCTCTCAAAGGAGCAGCGGTATGAGAAGTATATGAACTTCCCATATCAGTACATCCTCGGTGCGGTTGACGACGAGGGGAACATTGCTGGTATGATCGGATATTCCTCTGCGGATTCCTCTAAGACACGTCACAAGGGCACGGTATGGGGTCTGTTTGTCCGCCCGGAGTATCGTGGCAAGGGTGTTGCAACCATCATGGTTATGTCAGTCTTGGAAACAGCTCAAGACATGCTCGACGTCGAACAGGTCCAATTGGCCGTCAGCACCCAGAATGAAGCCTCCTATGGGCTCTATCTTCGGCTTGGGTTTAATGTCTTCGGGACAGAACTCCACGCCATGAAGATCGGCGATTCGTATGTCGATGAATACCACATGGTGAAGTTTCTCAAATAGTGTTTCACGTGGAACACTTCGATTTCAGATTTTCAGTTTCCAGATCGGTAGTTTCGCAAATGTTTCACGTGGAACAATTGCAGACCTACGTCTGTGTTTCGTAGAAACACCACAACCCTTTGATGAATAAGAACTTCGACATCCTGGTTATCGGGGGCGGTCACGCTGGCATCGAGGCTTCGACGTCAGCAGCCCGCATGGGAATGCGGGTGGGTCTCCTTTCGATGGATGCCACCACGATCGGCCGCCTCTCATGCAACCCTTCAATTGGTGGCAGCGCGAAAGGTCATCTCGCCATCGAGATAGATGCGTTAGGGGGCGTTATGCCTCGAATAGCTGATGTGAGCGGAATCCAATTCAAACTGCTCAACACCTCAAAGGGTCCGGCTGTTTGGTCGCCACGGTCGCAGAACGATAAGGACCTCTATCCCCTCTTTGCCCAACACCTTCTCCGGCAACATCGGGGTGTGACAATCATTGCCGAGACGGCTGTAGAGATTCTCACCCATGGGGACTGTGTACGTGGGGTCAGGACCGCTTCGAACGAGGAAATTATTGCATCGGCGGTTATTCTCTGTTCCGGGACGTTCCTGAACGGTGTGATGTGGACCGGAAATACCTGTACTTCTGGTGGTCGTGTCGGCGAGAGTTCGGCTGAGCGGATATCGGATCTGCTGGAGAGTCATGGGCTCGTAAAAGGTCGGCTCAAAACCGGAACCCCACCTCGCGTGTCGATGGAATCGATCAACCTGCGAGGGTTGGAACCACACAACGGTGATGAATTCCCTCGCCCCTTTTCATTCCATACATCCAGAGTTCGAAATCAGTTGGCGTGTTATGCCACGTCCACGAGTGGTGAGACCCATGATATCCTTCGTGAAGGATTTGAGCGATCACCAATGTTTACCGGACGAATCAAGGGGGCTGGTCCACGGTACTGTCCGTCGATCGAAGACAAGGTCGATCGGTTTTCTGATAAGGGCTCTCACACGATTGTCCTCGAACCAGAAGGGTTGAACACTAACACCGTCTACGTGAATGGTTTCTCAACTAGTTTACCAAAAGATATTCAGGAACGTGGCCTTCGATCGATAAAGGGACTCGAGAATGCTGAGATCCTTCGTCACGGATATGCTGTTGAGTACGACTTTTTCTTCCCTTATCAGTTGACGTTTGGACTGGAGACAAAGGCGATCAAGGGGCTCTTCTTTGCCGGACAAATCAACGGTACGTCAGGATATGAGGAGGCCGCAGCACAGGGACTTATAGCGGGTATCAACGCGGCACTTTCTGTGAAGGGGGAGGGTACATTTACTCTCAAACGTTCCGAGGCATACATCGGTGTCATGATCGATGACTTGGTCAACAAGAACACGGAAGAACCGTATCGTGTCTTCACATCGCTTGCGGAGTACCGACTACTACTGCGAATTGATACGGCCTACACAAGATTATCGGGATACGGACGCGCGATCGGATTGATTGATGATTTCACGTGGAACCGGATTCAACGCAAAGAGGACCTGACCAGTCGCCTTGACAGATTCACGTCAACGAATAAGTTGACGCCAACCCAGGCGAATCCCTACCTGGAGGGCGTTGGCGAGGATCCTATCTCCGAAACGTCAACACTTCGGACACTTGTTCGACGACCGAGCGTTTCCCTTTCCTCTATGTTGGAAATCAACAGCACAGACACATCGATCTATGCAGAACACCCAGATGTTGTTCATCGAGTTGATACCGCTATCCGATACGAAGGATATATCGAGAAGCTTCATCGAGACATCGACCGTTTTCGCCAACAGGAGTCGATGATGATTCCAGACACGTTTAATTACGGGGCTGTGCAGAGTCTCTCCACAGAAGGCCGTGAAAAGCTCTCCCGTATTCGTCCGGAGTCACTAGGTCAGGCGTCGCGGATACCGGGCGTGTCAGCATCCGATGTGTCGATACTTGCTCTGTATCTGCGGTAAGTTCTTACCTACCGAATGATCTGGAGTTGCTTAGTCTCCGAAAATCTAGGCCCTTGCAGAACAACCATATACGACCCCTGCGGAAGGGTTGATGTGTCGATTGATATTCCTGTTCCTGCAATAGCGAACGTGGCAACCATTGCACCAGATGTGTTGAACACCGAGATGCGGGAAAGCTCTTGTGTCCCGCCGATGAAGAGATGATCTGATGTAGGATTTGGAGCAAAGTGAATGTCGTTTACTTCTTCCGACGCGATGCTAGATGGGTCTTCTATTGGCGAACCAAAACAGAATTCCCCGACTTCTGATGTATCTACTACCAACTCTCTGGTATTGGGATTGTACCGCGTCCGCAAAGGATAGAACTTACCGGAGCCGATGATCGGACGGTAATAGACCACGGTGTTTGCTGGATCTGTGACGCCAAAGAGATCTGCCTTGAATCGAAACTCAGCGCCGTGCTTTTCCATACCCTCTTGAGTAATCGTCATCCTGCTCTTGTAGATCGTACGTGGAGGAATGGCGAAGGGTGTATCCTTCTCTTTGCTTCGAACGAATCGTGGATTCTCGGGCGACCACATAAAGCGCTGGGCTGTTGTGGTGTTGTAGAAGAACGAAATCAGGGTGTGGTAGGTGATAGATACCCCAACTGTGTCTTTACCACGGGTGTAGGTGTAGGTATTTGTTGGGAGGATCTCATCGATGAGGACGTCGGCTGCATCACGTCCGATAGGAGCTTGTGCACGTTCAACTTTGTAGGGGATCATCGAATTCGGGAGTTCCGCCTCAAACACGGTCTCGCCTGTGGTTGTCACCTCGGTAATGAGTGTGCGATTGTTCGATACTGCTGAGCCCCATGAGATGAGCTTATTACCATTTGTAAGGGTCTGACATGAACCCTGAGAAACGGAAAAGAGATCTGTTACCGGACGATACCGCCACACCAGACGGCATGTCTTCTTTGTTTCATCAATCTGATACTCCGCGGCTCGTGACCATTGAGGACTGCGCAGATTGCCATTGTCGAACAGGGTGATATTGCCGTTTGCAATACGACGAACATCGTGCTGATAGGAGAACTCTGCCGGCTCGGATGGAGCAGCGGTGTTGTCAAACGTGAACTGATTCAGCTTACCTCCGAGAATCCAGAGGACCTTTCCTGTAGTCCGGTGAATCTTCGCCACGAGGGATGCATTTTGAGCGCTGATAAGGAGGTTACC
>JBJTEQ010000132.1:0-4605 GCA_046092945.1 Kapaibacterium sp. (SeqCode) | reverse complement strand
GCCAAGGGGCAGCTTGAGCGGCGTATTCATGCTGTTAACCTGCTTCACGAGCTGGCCATTGGCTTTCACCCACTGATCAACAGCTGCCACTGAGTTCTTCACCCAGTTCCAGCTGGTGACTTGATTGATCGCCCACTGCTGCGGGTACTGCGGTGCGGTGGCGGCCACCTCCCCGTTTACCTGACCCGACACAACGCGCCCAGCGGCATTTATAACGAGGTTCTCAAAGACAACTTGAACACGGGCAAGGAGCCACGGAATTACGATCTCGCCCTTGCCGGCAGTACTTGCCGCCGAAGCATTGGTTACCTGTGTGACCTTCATCATGAAGTTGCCAACGGCGAGTGAGTCGTTTACCGCGATTGTCTGCGCTCCAGCTGTTGAGTCGGTGATCGTCACCACCGAGCTGCACGCGCCGCACGGTTGTCCGGGCGGGTTCGGATCGATCGTTGTTGAGTCGACACCTGTGTTGCCTGTTCCGGCAGACTTCGTCTTGTTACCGGATCCGGTATCCTCGCCCCCTCCAGCCGACTTCTTTGCGAACGTGGTGTCACCTCCACTAGCTCGCTTTTGTCCATCATCGAGACCGGGATTGCGCGTTTGAAGAACATTGAAGGTGAACGGCGTGGCATAACCGTCAGGCTCGCCCATTGCCGCCCCCCGATCATCCGTTGCTCTCACCGTCCAGATGTATTGCTGTCCAGAGCGTGGAAGTTCGAAGTCAGGGGGCCATAAGAGCTGTGTAGTTGTAACGTTCGGAACATCGAGAATCGGTCTGTTGACTCGTAAGGCGTTGATCGGCGTCTGACCGCGCATCACCTCAAACACCTGCACGCGATAGTTGACCACAAAGTCCGGACGCGGTGAGACCGGTGTCCACCGCAGCATTGGACGCGATCCAAACGTCACATCGGTCTTGTCAACGGGCGTCAGCAGTATAGGTGCTTGATACGTGCGGATCGAGAAGTTGCGACACACCGGCTGTGAGATGATGACGAACGTTGTCGGTTCGATCATGCTAACGCAGAACTCGTAGAATCCGCCCGGCAGCATCCCTGTGCGGAGAGTGTTCTGCACGAGACCGTCTGATGCAGTGGCTGCATCGAGGGGAATGATATCTTCGGCAAAGTACTGCGTAGTCCCCACCGGAATGGTGAGTACCGGCATCAGCTCGGGCTTTGTCTTTGCCAGGTATGTACCGTCTTTGTTGATCTGACAGTTGAACTTGGCCTGGATCTCCGATGCCGTCGGATTGATGACGGTTACGATCACAATGTCTTTGCGCTGGGCCCAATTCGAGAGATACGGGTCCGGTCGCGAGCTGACGTTCACGCTCACTCTCAACTGAGAAAATGCAGCGACGGCGCTCACAAGGAGGATGCCGGCAAGGATCGTGGTACTGCGGAGGAATGTTCTCATATCGCCGTTCCTGAAGTGCAATGTCATGTTCAGAAGGAGGTGGACACCGACAACTGTAGTGTCTGCTCTGTGAAGTCGGTACCGCGCGTCGAAGCAACGCCGTACACATAGGTATTCACGCCGTAGTTGCCCACGAGCGTGATGGTCTTCGTTGCACGCCAGCGCAGGCCCCCTCGCAGAAAGGTCTGAGCATCGGCTGGATTGCTACCGAAGGTGGAACTCGCAAAGTTTGCCGAGATCGTTGGCAGAAGCTGCCCGCTGAGCAACCGGTAAGATGCATTCACTCCGAATGATCGTATCGTGAGTGTTCCAACGGTGAGTGCATTGTCGAGGTAGCTAGTGTTTGCACCGATGGTAAGCGGAAAGGATTCAAATATTCCAGTGTACGACAGCGAGGCGCTCTTGGTATCATTCGATGTCTCAACGCCGCTGACAATGTTGAAATCATCATAGCGATCGATTCCTACGGTTGCCGTGATCGTGTGCATCATAGATGCCGCAGAGAACGTGATCATGGGATCAATACTGAACGACTCGGCCACGTTCTGAATTCGTTGCGAGTCGAGAGGGTTCTGACGGTTGTTGCGGATACCGAAGTTCGAATACGACGATGAAAGTGAGACCACATCAGAGAACCGCACTGAGAGCTGTCCATTCGCGATCGTCTGTGTCATCTTCTCACCCTTGGTTTCCGAGAGGTTGTTCACTCGCTGACCGATCGAACCAGAGAAGGAGAAGTCGCCATTGAATAGGTTCAGCATCGGAGACACCTTCAGATCTATACGGTCTGACTGTATGAAGGGATAGGCAAGGGGCTGAAAGCCAGCGCCCATATACAGTCCGGTGAACGTTACGCCCCAGGAGGAGAACCGAAAGGCACGGTTGGCACTACCTGCACCATCGATGCGCGTGGACGTGCGAGCGGTAAAGAGGCTACCAAGTGGATTCGTAAAATCCTTTAGGGTGTCAGCCTGCTGATCGCGCGTGAATAACGAAACCGCCCCTTCCGCAGAAAAGGACACACCCGAAGCTATGCGCACCTTCGTGTCGAGCGAGGCGATCATCCCCTCTTCGGCACGCAGTCGCAAGGTGTCGGGGGGCAGCTTGACTGTCGAGTCATCTTCAAGTGGGCGTCCGGGCAGGATCGTCACAATTGTATTCTTGATGGACGACGTATCGTCCTTTGCGTACACGAGGTTGATTCCAACGGCATTTGTATCGGGATTACCGAAACCGAGTCGTGCCATAAACATGTCCCGACGATACGAACCCGCCCTATTGGTTGCTGCATCCGGCTCTACAGCGCGCTGTGTCATTCCGGCAGAGGCAGCCAGCTGCACGGAACCTGGACGTAGGTCAAAGCCCCCTCCAAACAGCTGAAGGTCGCCACCGGAGAGTTCCGACATGCGCGGCGTGTAGGACCCGAGATGGATCTGTGCCCAACCGAATTTGGGAGAGAAGCTGGAGAGTCCCAGTGCGTTCGCCGGGTTGGCAAAGAACTCCTGAAGAGAAGGGGCCGAGAGTGTCGGCGTTGTGGTGTTTGTTTCCGGATATGAGATCATCAGATTCAGCGGCAACGTCAGGAAGCCGCCAATGGTGATCGTTGGCGTAAACAAAAATCGATGCAGCGCTGCTGGACGACGTCCACCCTGCGCGCCGAATGGAGTTGCGCTATGCTCGTAGAAATCCGATGACAGCGAAGCGCTGCCACTCACGGAAATCCATGGCACACTCTTGGTTGTATCCTCGGAAGATTCTTCTTGAGCGCGCGCTACGGTACCAACGCCAAGAATCGTTGCGACAAGTGCAACGTGCAGAAGATGTCTCATCACGTTTCCCCGTTATTCCCCTGCATCGAATATAGGGGCAGAAGCGAGGTTTGCAACGGACGTTGCGGATTGACTACTTCAGGCGCAATCCTGCGTCAAGCAGGGCGTTGACCATATCCAGTGAAGGGGCTTCTGCATAGAAGCGAACCAGCGGTTCCGTACCGGACGCCCGGATGAGCAGCCAGGCGTCCTTCACAAAGAACTTGAACCCGTCACGCGTGTCGATGCGCTCGACCGTAAAACCTCCAACGGAGGTGGGCTTCTTCGCGCAGGCGGCCAGAATGGCCTGCTTGATCTCATTTGTCACGTGCACATCGCGTCGACGATAGCGGTGCGGACCGAATTCTTCGTCGAGCTCATCGCAGAGCTGCTTGAGCGACTTCTTCGTAGTGGCCATCATTTCAAGCAGCAGCAGACCATTGAAGATGCCGTCCCTCTCGGGGATATGGAGCGACGTACCGAGTCCACCGGATTCCTCGCCCCCTATCAGAATCTTCTCCTCGTTCATCAGCTTTGCCACGTGCTTAAAGCCAACGGGCGTCTCGTGAACTTTGATCTTGTGTTTGGCGCAGTAGGCACTAACCATTGAGGTGAGCGACACGGTCTTGACCACGGCACCCCGACGCTTCTTGTGCTCGTAGAGGTACTTCATGAGCAGCATGAAGATCCGATGTGGATCCACAAATGCCCCTGTATGGTCAACGGCACCTACGCGGTCGGCATCGCCGTCGGTGGCAAGCCCCATGTCAGCCTTACGCTTGCGAACGGCTTTGGAAAGGGGCTCCAAACACTCTGCGATCGGCTCCGGATGGTCCACCTCGCCAAATGACGGATTGTACTCGCCATGGATCTCGTACACGCCATCGAACAGACGGTGCATGAAGTCGATGCCGGCCCCGTGCATCGGGTCGTACACAAACTTCAGACCGCTGGTACGGATAACGTCGAAATCGATCTTCTTCTTCAGGTCGGCGATGTAGGCTTCCTTGGCGTCGAACAGCTTGATCTTCTTCGCCTTCACATAGGCATCGAAGGACTCCACCTTCATCTTCGGTGCGGCGCCATTGAGCTTTGCCAGCTCCTTCTCTACCTCAGCAATCTGCTCCGGCAAAGCGGGTCCACCGAATGAACCCTTGAGCTTGTATCCGCTGTATTCCGCCGGATTGTGCGAGGCGGTAATCACCACGCCAAGCTGGGCCTTCTTCTTCTTGGTGTGGAAGGATACCTGTGGCGTGCTGGAAATGGTGTCACTGATGTGCACCGAAATTCCATGCGCAGCGAGGATCCGCGCCGTCTCAATCGCAAACTCCCGTGAGAGGAATCGCGTGTCGTGACCGACAACAACAGAAGCCCCTTC
>JBJTEQ010000131.1:0-6522 GCA_046092945.1 Kapaibacterium sp. (SeqCode) | reverse complement strand
ACCGAAACCGCACTACACAGGAGCTGCGCGCAGGCTTTTCGAAGCACGGCGGAAACCTTGGCGAAACCAACTCGGTCAGCTGGAGTTTTATCCGTCGCGGCGAGATCCGCATCGAGACGATCAAGACCGAAGATGAGCTTCTGCTGACGGCCCTTGACGCTGGTGCCGAGGATGTGGTGATGATTGATGATGGGGCTCTTGTCTTCTGCAGCGTGGACACACTCGGCACGGTCGGCAATGGTCTTGCCGGCGCCGGTCTGAATGTGCGCGAGCAGCGCATCGTCTTCGAGCCCGGGACAATGGTCACCGTAAGCGACCCCGACAGCGTTCGGCTATTGGAGAAATTCCTTGACGCGCTGGATGATTACGATGACGTCCAGGAGCTTTTTCATAACGCCGAACTGCCTGACGAGGACTGATCGTGCGCATCCTGGGGATCGATCCCGGCTCGGTGGTCTGCGGCTACGGCGTCATTGATGCCGATGGGTCAAAGCTCACGCTCGTCGAATACGGCGTCATCGCCGTCAAGCGCCGCAACCTCTCCTTCCCGGAACGTCTGCGCGATATCCATGAGCGCATGAATGCCGTGATCGAGCGCACCAAGCCGGACGTGTGCGCCATGGAAAAGGTCTTCCACGCAAAAAACGTCCTGTCGATCGTCCAGCTTGCCCATGCCCGTGGCGTTGCCATGCTCTCATGTGCGCAGGCCGGACACTCGCCCCTTGAGTACACGCCAATGCAGGTAAAGCGTAGCGTCACCGGACGCGGCGCGGCCACCAAAGAGCAGGTTCAGCACATGGTACAGGTGATTCTGAAAATCGACGAGACGCCGCAGTTCTTCGATGCAACCGATGCTCTTGCCGTGGCTATATGCCATGCGGTGAATGGCAAGCCCCCTGTCCCGGGCAAACGCAGTGCTGCGACATCGAAACGGCAGGCGTGGAAAGACTTTGTGACGGCCAATCCAACACGGGTGCGGAAATCATAAGCGGTGGTATTTTTGCACCGCTTGTGTTTACCCGCACTTACCTACGGAACAGTCAATGGCCACGAAGAGTGCCATCAATGGATTTGGACGCATCGGACGCTTGGTGTTCCGTGCTCTTACGCAACGCGGTGCTGACGTAGAGATCGTTGGCATTAACGACCTGACCGACGCTGCTACGCTTGCTCACCTGCTGAAGTACGACTCCGTGCACGGACGCTTCAACGGCACGGTTGAGATCGATGGCAACACGATTATTGTTAACGGTCACCGCATTGCGATCTCTGCCGAAAAGCAGATCGAGAATCTGCCATGGAGCGAATTGGATATTGTGATCGAATCAACTGGGAAGTTCACCGCCAAGGCCGACCTCGACAAGCACCTGCGTCACGCACGCAAGGTGATCCTTACAGCCCCTGCCAAGGACAAGCTGGACGGTACGATCGTGCTGGGTGTGAATGACCACGAGCTGACGTCGGACATGCACGTTGTGTCCAACGCCTCGTGCACAACTAACTGCCTTGCGCCGATGGTGAAGATCCTTCACGAGAACTTCGGCATCGTCAACGGCTTTATGACCACGGTGCACGCCTATACCAACGACCAGAACATTCTGGACCTGCCGCACAAGGACCTGCGTCGCGCCCGCGCCGCAGCGCAGAACATCATCCCTACCACAACGGGCGCAGCCAAGGCTGTGAGCGAAGTGATGCCGGCGATGAAGGGGCGTCTGGACGGTCTGGCATTCCGCGTTCCAACGCCGGACGGATCGGTAACGGACTTTACGGTCGTGCTTGAGAAGGCCGCCACCAAGGATGAGATCAATGCCGCCTTCAAGGCCGCAGCGGAAGGTCCGATGAAGGGCATCCTCGAATACTGCACCGACCCGATCGTATCAACTGACATCGTTGGCAATCCGCACTCCTGCATCTTCGATGCCCTGAGCACTATGGCCATGGGCACAACGGTCAAGGTTGTAGGCTGGTACGACAATGAATGGGGCTACTCCAACCGCATCGCCGATCTCCTGCTGCGGGTTACGGCGTGATCCGCTCGATAACGGACGTTGATGTTGCCGGCAAGCGCGTGCTTGTGCGGGTTGACTTCAACGTGCCGCAGGATGAATCGGGTGCGATCACCGACGACACGCGCATCGTCGAGTCGCTGCCGACGATCATGTCAATCGTCGACCGTGGTGGCGTGGCGGTGCTGATGTCCCATCTCGGACGTCCGAAGGGCAAACCAATTCCGAATTACTCCCTGCGTACGGTTGCCGAGCATCTGGCCACACTGCTGCGCTCGCGCGGCGTGGCGGTCAACTTTGCTCATGAATGCACAGGCACCGTTGCCGAGGAAGCTGTATCGCAAGCCCCTTTCGGAAGCGTTGTGCTTCTGGAGAACCTGCGGTTCCATGCCGAAGAAGAAGCAAACAACGCGTCCTTCTGCGAAGCACTTGCGCGCCTTGGCCAGGTGTACTGCAACGACGCCTTTGGTACGGCGCACCGCGCTCATGCCAGTACGTCCGGCATTGCGCACCTCTTTGTTGAGCGCTGCGCCGGACTGCTCATCATGAAGGAACTCGAGTATCTTGGCTCGGCCCTGGCCAATCCCAAGCGTCCGCTGGTGGCCATCATGGGCGGCTCGAAGATCTCGGGGAAGATCGACGTCATCAATGCTCTGTTGTCATCCTGCGATACCATTCTCGTTGGTGGCGGCATGATGTTCACGTTTTTGAAGGCCAAGGGGCTAAATGTCGGCAGTTCACTCGTTGAAGAAGATCGCATTGAGCTGGCCCGCGAGCTGATGCAGCGCGCCGCCGATGCCGGTGTGCAGCTATTGATCCCCACTGATACCATTGTTGCGCCGACCTTTGCCGATACCGCAGACAACCATATCGTGTCTGTCGAGGCCATCCCAGATGGCATGATGGGGCTGGACATTGGACCCGACACGCAGCAGCGTTTTGCCGATGTGATCCGTTCGGCCGGCACGGTTGTCTGGAACGGTCCAATGGGTGTGTTCGAGTTTGCCCACTTCCAGGGTGGCACGCGCACCGTGGCCGATGCAATGGCCGAGGCAACCGCTTCGGGGGTGGTAACAATTGTTGGCGGCGGAGATTCTGCCGCAGCCGTAACGCAATTCGGTCATGCGAAAAACGTCACCCACGTCTCCACGGGCGGTGGCGCTTCTCTCGAATTCCTCGAAGGCAAGGCACTGCCCGGCGTTGTCGCACTCGAAAGCTAACCCATGTCTTCCTTCTACGGCCAAGGCCGCGGCCTGAGCGCCTTCCCTCCGGTGATCAAGTTTCTCTTGTTCGCCAATGTTGGCATCTACCTGTTTCAGGCACTGATGCTCTCGGGTCTCACCCTTGGCGGTGTTCCCATCGACAACGTCGTGACCGAGGCATTTGCCTTGTGGCCATACGAAAGCGGACTCTTCTTTCCGTGGCAGCTGCTGTCGTATCAGTTCATGCACGGCGGTCTGGGTCACCTTTTCTTCAACATGCTTGCGCTGTGGATGTTCGGCATGGAACTCGAGCACCTCTGGGGCTCACGTCGCTTTGCCGCCTACTACATTCTGTCGGGCATCGCCGCCGGCATCGTGCACCTTGCGGTGCATCCAATCGTCGACGGCACAATGGCACCAACCATCGGCGCATCGGGTGCGATCATGGGCGTGCTGCTGGCATTTGGCATGACCTTCCCCGACCGGCCGATCATGATGTTCCCGCTGTTCTTCCCGATCCCGGCACGCTACTTCGTGCTGATCTATGCCGGCTTTGATCTGCTGAACGGACTCATGAACACCAGCGATGGTGTGGCGCACTTTGCGCACCTCGGAGGTGCCCTTGGCGGGTACCTGCTATTGAAGTTCGGCGAGCCCCTTCTCAGCCGTCTGGAAGGTAAGCGAGAGGGCCAGCGGAATCCATACCGAAGTAATGTGATCGACGTGGACTTCCGCGAGATCCCGCGTCCACCATCGATGACGTCGAGCTTTCGCAGTGCCCAGCCCCCTGCCTCGGAGCCACCGCGCCCAACTTCGCCGCCACGGTTTGTGGTGGACGGCGAGCCGATCACGCAGGAGCAGGTTGATGCTATCCTCGACAAGATCAATCACGGTGGGTATCACGGACTGAGCGAGCGCGAAAAGAACATCCTGTTCGAAGTCAGCCGTCAGATCTAATGTCAACTCCGGTACCATCAGCCCCCTACTGCGAATCGCTCACGACGTACCGTCGGCGTGAGACGATCACGGCTCACATTGGTGATCTGACAATGGGATCCTCCGCGCCGATCCGTGTGCAGTCGATGACCACTACCAACACCATGGACACCGAGGGCACCATCGAACAGTCGATCCGCATGATCGATGCCGGCTGCGAGCTTGTGCGCATCACTGCGCCGAGCATCCGCGAGGCAAAGAACCTGGAGCATATCCGCACGGGACTTCGTCAAAGGGGCTACACAACACCCCTTGTGGCGGACATTCACTTTACGCCCAACGCGGCGGAGATCGCCGCGCGGCTTGTGGAGAAGGTGCGCATCAATCCCGGCAATTACGTGGACAAGAAGCAGTTCAACATCATCGAGTACACCGATGCGCAGTACGCCGAAGAGCTCGCGCGCATTCGCGACCGGTTTGTGCCACTCGTGAAGATCTGCAAGGAGCATGGCACGGCCATGCGTATCGGCACGAATCATGGGTCGCTGTCGGACCGCATCATGAGTCGCTATGGAGACAGTCCGCACGGCATGGTCGAGTCGGCCCTGGAGTTTCTGCGCATTGCCGACGACGAGGGCTTCTACCACATTTTGCTGTCGATGAAGTCCAGCAACCCGATCGTCATGATCCACGCCTACCGCCTACTGGTGGCCACACTCAATGAACAAAACATGAAGCCGTATCCGCTGCACCTCGGTGTAACGGAGGCCGGCGATGGCGAGGACGGACGCATCAAGAGTGCTCTCGGCATCGGAACGCTGTTGGCCGATGGTCTCGGTGATACCGTACGTGTATCATTAACCGAGGAGCCCGAGGCAGAGATCCCCGTTGCACGAGCTCTCATCCGGAGGTATGCGCAATGAGATCTCCATACGCCTACCACCGACGTCAGACCCATGCCGTGGCCGTGATCGGTCACGACAATGTGCCGCGTGTTGTGGCAGACCTGCGGTCGGTTGCTATCACACGCATGGAAGATCTGGCCGACATCGGACACACCTACGATCCCGTCACCGATAAGTGGTCCACCTCCGACCAGGCCGCCGAATTCCTCTACATGGGCTCAGCCCCCTTGCCCTTTATGGCACCGGCTGGAACACGTCAGCTCCTTGATGTTGCTACGTGGCTTGAGCACGACGACCATTTCTACTGTGTACCGGTGTTTACCATCGACGAGTGGCGAAGCATTGAGCAGCGTCACACCGTGATGAACGTCGTACGCTGCACCACGTCAGATCTGACCAGCGACGTCCTGCACGAGCTTGCCGAAGACGCCAGCGTTGTGCTTATGATCCGCAGCACATCACCCACCGTCTTCACCGACATTCGTGCCTGCGCCGACGCCATGCTTACGGCGCATGTTCACATGCCCGTTATCCTCGAGTATCACTCGTCGGCAGATTCCATCGACGACGGCATCCTTGATGCCTCGACCGATGTAGGTGGCCTGCTTGTCGAGGGCTTTGGTGACGCCGTCATGATGACGCTGTCATCGGCAAAGGGGCTCGACACTGCCACCTCCATCCGCACAGCGTTCGGCATTCTTCAAGCCGCCCGCACACGGATGACCAAGACCGAGTATATCAGCTGTCCATCCTGCGGTCGTACACTTTTTGACCTTCAGGAAACCACCGCCATGATCCGCTCGCACACGGACCACCTTAAGGGCGTCAAGATCGGCATCATGGGCTGCATCGTGAATGGTCCCGGCGAAATGGCCGACGCCGACTACGGCTACGTCGGCTCCGGTCCAGACCGCATCACCCTCTATCGCGGCCAGGAAATCGTCCAGCGCAACATCCCCTCCGCCGGCGCCGTCAACTCCCTCATTGACATCATCCGCAATGATGGACGGTGGGTGGAGAAGAGTTACTGAATTACGGAATTACGGAATTACGGAGTTACTGTCATCCCGAGCGTAGCGAGGAATCCATTCGCGTTGATGACCGATGACAAATGACCGATGACCTCCGTCATTCCGTAATCGGTAATCCGTCATTGGTAATCTGTAATTCCGTAATCGGTAACTCCGTAATCGGTAATTCCGTAATCGGTAACTCCATCATCCGTCATTTCGTAATTGCGCGCAGCGCCAACGTCATTCCCGATCGTAGGGTCGCAGCATGCTGCGACCCTCCCTTCGGATGATGTGAGTGTGGGCGGGGCGACGCGGGTCCCTCGCTCCGCTCTGGATGACATTGAACCTGAAACCTGACCCCCCGCCCTACGGCACTATCAACAGTGGCACGACGATTACGTGATCACCTGTTTGAACCAGCACCCGATAGGAGCCATAATCCAGACCTATGATCGGT
>JBJTEQ010000130.1:0-8727 GCA_046092945.1 Kapaibacterium sp. (SeqCode) | reverse complement strand
TGATAGCGCGTCTCGGCGTCGGCTGCGCATCGGTCGATACGAAGCCGGAGACCTCGCAATTCGAAGATGCAGTGCGCATCAAGCCCGAAGCGGCACACCGATATGTACAACTGGCCTCGACGGCTGCCAACCGCGATGGGCGCACTCTACGTGGCGTGGTGTCGCATGTGCTGATCATCGTGGACACATCTGGTACTCCGGTGGATACGGTGTGGGCGTATCGCGACAAGTTCGATTCAACACTGTCGGAGACGCGCATTGCCATTCCGCTCCGAGATATCGAGCTCATCCCGACGATCTTTCCGGACATCAAAACCGGTGAGTACCGCGGGATTAATCTGGTAGAGAGCTACCACGTTACAAAGAGCATACCCACGATCCGTGAACTCCCGGTCCAACGCTCAGATGCTCTAAATAAGGACTGCGACTGCGAGCCGTTCTCCATCAGTATGGCCATGGAAATCAAGTTGCGGTGCTATGACCGTGACTACTCACGGCTTGCAGTATCGGTCCTCGGACGCGCCTCCATGTACACCGATGGCAACACCGTGCTTCAGGCCGGCAAGGTTGCCTATGGTGGCGATGTGGTTGCCGGATATCGCTTTGGAGAAGACATGCGTTGGATGCTGGGCATGGCCTTTTCGTCGGGACTTCCAACGGTGAATGCCGGACAGATCACACCGACGCTGACGTCGCTGAATGATCTTGTGGAAACGGTGCGCCCCTTGGCACTTCTCACTGGACGCTATTACTTTATGCCGCTGAAGCAGTCCGAAGCCTTAAAGGACAAGGAACGTCCCTACCTGTACATTGATGCATCCGTCGGTGAACAGAAACCATCCGCTGCCGAGGAAGAGTTGCGTCGACTGCGTTCCAACGACTCATGGTTCAAGGCCGTGTTCGGTTGCATCAAGCCCTATATGTATGGTGAATTCGGAATGGCACTCGATGCAGCCACAACCGGCGCAGCGTCACTCTCGCTCGACGGCGTGCAGTGCTCCGATTGTGTTGTGTCTCTGCAAAATGCCAAGGCAAACGGCTCGTTGAATGTGAGCTGGGCGCTCCCCATAAGCTTCGGCCTCGGCGTTGGCATCGACATTCCGATAGCCCCCTTCCTTGATCTCGAGATCGATCTCGGATATCGCAACATTGCCATTGCCGACGGATACAACCTCCTCGGTTTTGCCAACGTGCCGGATGTGCGACGTCTGAACTCATTTCAGCTACGATTCGGAGTGATGTACTGATGCGAACAAACACTATCAACGCAATTATTGCGATCACCACGCTGCTCGCCGGTTGCTGCTGCTTCGAGCCCGTACCGATCGACCCAGAGACTACGCCTATTGTGCGGGAAGCAACCATCGCAGAGTTCAACAGTCAGTTCATCGGCAGTGCGCCTGCACCCTCATTCAACATTGCTACGTTTAAGTTCCCTGCCTCGACGGCTTCGTCGGGAGATCTTCCGAACGACGATCGGTTTCTGAAGGGTCCGTGGACTTTTGCGCAGACAAACTATCCTCTCAGGGGGCTCACCGCGAACTATACGTTCAGGTCGCCATCGAACAGTCTTCTTGCCGGCGACATCATCGTTGATACCATTATCATCTCGTCCACCGATACCGTTGCGATGATCCGCGTGCGCGGCTCGCTATTTCGTCTGCCGCCGAACTCGGCACTACGCACCGATGACGCACAGGTGGTGGTTTCGGAGATCAAGACGTTCTACAAGACGGCCACGCCCGATCCCGGCAAGAGCATCTGTGCAACGCTCGAGAGCAAGGCTGTACAGTACGGAACGGATACGATGAGCACCCAGACGGACTACAGCATTACGGTTACGGACAATGGACAGCAGACGTCGTATACGTATCCGTCGAACTGGCCAACCGACAGCAAGGGGAATCTGCTTCCGCCCGTGAAGCAGCCGCTGACAAACGATCTGGGATACTACACGCTGGCGATGCGACTCGGTGATTGGTTCTATTACCGTGCAGTGAACGGCATGTCTTTCATTGCCGTGGTAACGAATATTCAGCGCGGCACTATGCCGCCATATATCCAGAGAATGACGATAAAGTTTGCTGAAAGCTATGGTTGTGAGAACTGTAAACCCTAAATACTGGTACGGTATTGCTCTTGCACTGGTGATCATCGGTTGCGATTCTACGTCGGACATTTCCCGTTCCGGACCGTCGAAACGTCCGGTCGGCGCATTTGGTCGCGCCGTGAATACTCGTGGCGATGAGTTCGCTGCGGGCTATGAAAGCATCCAGCAGGACTCGTTTCTGATGTTCACCTCAAATGTTTCCGGACGCGAGACCGTGTACCGCGTGCCACTGCCGCGCGTTACGTCGGACGATTCCGTGCGGATAATGGGAGCCCCCTACCATGAGATGCCAACGGCGTTTGCCCGCAACACCGGTACAGTGGCATCTAACAATGCCACTACCGTGTTCGCGATTTCTGCGGCTGTACAGAAGGACCTTGCGCGCATTCTCAAAACGTCGGGCGCTGTGGTGGGTGGGAGTGACATCTTCGAACGGCGAAAAGGGGGCGAGACACGCAACATTGAAGAGCTCAATAGCTCGGCGTGGGATGCACAACCGGCAATCTCTATCCTGAAGGGCGTGGAGATCATGGTCTTCAGTTCCGACCGCATGAGTGCCGAGGGTTTCTCGGCGCCGTACGATGGCGTAGAGTATCAGCTCAAAGACGGACGTGTCATTCGGGGTAACGCCGATCTATGGTATGCCTTTCGCACCATCGGTGCTGAGCGCTGGTCTGCGCCGCAGAACTTTCGCGGCATCCAGTTGACCGATTCGGTGAACACCCCATCGAATGAGTATTCGCCGTTTCTGTACTGCATCGATGGAACGCCCCATTTGCTGTTTGCTTCCAACCGCAGTGGCAACTACGATATCTACGATGCGTCTATTACTGTCGATCCACAAAAACGATCTATCTCCATTACGTCCGTCCGCCCCCTTCCGTCCGGCAGAAATGCCATTAACACCGAGGCTCGCGAGATGTTTCCGTTCGTTCCGTTCCCGCATACAGCTGCAGCCTCACAGCTGCTCGTGTTTTCGTCAGATCGGTTCAACGTGCGGGATTCCTCCGCTGCTGTGCGGGAGGGGGCAGGCGGACTTGATCTTTATCGGCTGACGACGCAGATGATGTGCGAGATACCGGATACCACCCCAAAGCCACCGGTGATCACCCGCGGCAGTATTCGCTACATCCTGACGATCATCGATGGGTCAACCGGTCAGACCACGGTGCGCGAGTCCTTCATGAACACCATGGTCACGGGCAAGCAGGCGAAGGTCTCATTGCAGGCCTCCGATCGGGACATCGACTTCGTGATACCGCCAACAGACTCCATCATCGATGGTGATGTGGTGATGTTTGAGTCGAAAGGGGGCTCGCAGTATGCAAAGCGTCCATGCACCGAACGCGAACCGATCATCACCTCATACGCTCGGCGCATGATTTCGGATCGCATCCGCAAGGTCAGTCCACGTCAGCGCATTGTCAACTACGATACTACCCTCCAGGATGCTGCCATTCCCGTGCGGCGCGTGCTCCGGGTGTACGATACGCTCCGGGCGGGTCAGGAATATATCCCGTCGAGCAAACGTCGCGAGTTTGTCGAGGCAACCACGGAAGGACGACTCAGGATCGGACGGGATACAACCATCACGGTCGATTCTCTTCCTCCGATGCGGACAGAGACCCGTCAGCGAACGGAGTTCTACAACGACACGAGCTTCCATTACGATACCACATACATTTCGTCTGCCGACCTTCTCGTGCCATCAGCGCTGACGCAGCGCTCGCCCCTTGCCGTGCGAAGGCCACAGAAGGATACAATCATCCGCGATACGATCATCGTTTATCCGGTGATGGAAGCAGGAGCCCCCTGCATGCAGATCTTCGCCACGTCCGACAGCGTTCGTAACGTTCCGTACTTCCAGACGGGCTTCTGGGAGGTGAACAACTCCTCGGGTTATGAGCGGCATCTTGACCGGTTGCGCAAGGGCGACCTGGAAGATGCATCGTGGATCGAGCTGAACTGGCGCAACCAGTATTGGCGTAGCCGCACCTCGGGCGAGGTCTCGGACCGGCTTGTGCGCCGCAGAGCAGAGTACCGCAAGAAGGCGCAGATCATCGATGATAACATCGAGAACCTTGTAGAGCGTACCTCCCAGATGCTCAAACGCTTCTGGCGAGACCATGCCGAGGATCCCAATGCAAAGGTGATCGTTTCCATGATGGCCTACTCCGATGTGCGCCCTATTATGGCCGGACGCTTCATGTCGGACACCAGCATCCGCTACATCGCGGCCTCCTACGACAGTGTACGACAGTCGTTTGGAATGCCCATTGCAGTGGGCATACCGCCAAGAGCATCACTGGTTGGAGCAGATAACGATACGCTTTCCAAGCTCCGCGCCTACTTCGGCTATACCGCCGTGCATGAACGTCTTGCCAAAGACTCCCTCTACTCGGCCCTTCGTGGCAGGGGGCTTGTGGTGCTCCCGACAGATGCCTCCTCGCCCGAGGAATACCTCGAGCGCGTCCGCTCGGCCCGCATCATTGTGCTTGCCGAAGGCCGCAAGGTGGACATGACCGTGAACCCGCGTGTGCGCGGCTACGTCGGCGACGATGATGACTACTACAACCTCGATGCCGTCCGCCGCGTCGATGTCCACGTCCGCCGCATCGACCTGCGCTCATCGGCGTGGATACTGCCGGAGTGTTGCCGGTGATATAGGTTGCAGGTTTCTGGTTGCAGGTTTCTGGTTGAAGAAATTATCACTCCGTGTCCCACGGCGCAGCCGTGTCGCACGAAGTGTCCCTCCGCAGGAGACCCGCGCAGCGCATGAGGTCACTCCTCACTACTCTTTCGTCAGCTTCTCCACGATCTCTCTATGCTGCGGAAACAGCTCGAGTAGCTGCTCGCGGGTGCCGAGTTCGAAGTCGTCGAAGGTGAAGCCGGGGGCGACCATTGCCGAGACAAGAACGTCGGAGCCGGTTGTTTCGGCGCCGAACCATGTGCCGGCCGGGAGAACAGCTGCGTAGGTGTGAGGGGGTGGACCCAGCACGACAGCCTCGTAGCGTCCGTCGGGGTGGATGATGTGCACGGTTACGGGGCCCCCTTCGTGCCAGTACCAGATCTCGTCGTTCGAGAGGAGATGAAGGTGCGATAGTTCGCCCACGGGCAGACAGAACCAGATGGATGTTGCGGCACTCCGATCTCCGCGCTCGGTTGGCACGGTGATCGACGAGCGATAGTACTCGCGGTAGAAGCCCCCTTCAGGATGCTTCTGCAGATTCAGTCGATCGACGATGCTCATGATGTGCCTCAGTGGAGAATACCGTTATCTTGGAAACTACGATTCGCAAAGTATCTCCTGGGCTACTGGTATGACATCACGTCAGACTTCATTTCGCGCATTTTCTGTGATACTGCTTCATGCAGTTGCCCTGCTGCTTGCAACGAGCCCCGTCCATGCCGGTATCACTGAGCCCTGCATGTCGGTACACATCTCACTTGCCGAGCGGATGAGCGCTTCCCGAAGTGTTGTCTACGGACGCGTTATTTCCCAGCGAGCGATGTGGGACGATGCGCACCGATCGATCTATACGGTCAACCGTATGGTGGTCAATGATGCGTGGAAGGACGCACGCTCTATCGGCGATACGATCAATGTGCTGACGGAAGGGGGCGACATGGGCACCATGGGACGCACCGTGATCGGCACACTTCGACTTGACGTCGGCGATCAGGGCTACTTGCTGCTCGAGCATTCACGGTCGGTCGATGTGACGTTTACCAAGGCTGGTGTTGCTGGTTTCTTCCGTCCCTACGCAGAAGTGCAGGCGCTGCTCGTTGAATCATCGTCTGCACAGATCATCGACTGCTGGGGCAGCACCATGATGACGACGATGGAGTTTGAGCAGAAGGCTCTTGGCTCGATGCAGCACCAGATCCGTTCACCGCGAACTCCAACAGCAACGAAGCAGCAGCGTCAGGCAAAAACGTCCGACGTCGTGCAGGCCGACATTTCCTTTACGCCAAAGCGCGCAATCGGTGGAATGGGCGAGGCAATCACCATCACCGGCACGGGCTTCGGCGATACACGAGGTACGAACTACGTTACCTTCACGGCAGATGGAAAGGCCTACTTTGCCGCCGACTATGCAAACTCCTTTGTCTATAAGAAGTGGTCGGACACGGAGATCATCGTTGAAGTGCCGCCGTGCTACACCAATAAAGTTCATGTTGTCATCGGCAGCACCACACACGTCTCGCCCGATTCACTTCATGTCACTGCCAACCTTGCCGCGCGCACTCTTAATCCATTGTCCTTCACAACTCTCATCAACATGAATGGGGCTGGCGGATATACGTGGAGCGTCCATAAAGATCTGTATGATATTCCCGAAGCACGCAACTGTGTCGAAAGCGTAATGCGTCAGTTCCGCTGCAAGACGGGAATGTCATTCACCGTCAGCCAAACAGCATCAACTGCCGGGTATGCGCTTAATGATGGTATCAATTCGATTCTGTTCGACGCACCGGGGTATGAACTCGGCGCGGGTACTGTTGCCTATTGTGATTGGGTCTGGTATTCGTGCTCAGGTAACGGGCAGACGTTCTACTACGTAAGAGATTCCGATTGTCGCCTTTCGCGAAAGTTCAACTGGTACTATGGTAATGGGAAAAACCCCGAGTTCGGCATGGCCAAGCTGCGCTACATCCTCTATCACGAGATCGGCCATGCCCATCAGTTCGGACACGTCAACGAACCGGGAGAGACGATGCATCCAGTCGTGCAGGCATTGCCGGCAGAGAACTGGCTGCAGCGAGACTCGATCACGGAGAGCGAGCAGCGTGCGGGCAACTACATGACGCAGCTTGGACGCACCTTCACCTTCCGCGGGTGTGGCGTGCAGCCGCTATTGGCGCCGGAGAACACCGACTGCGCATCGGATTCGACAGTGGACGTCCACGAAGAAGCGGTTGTAAACGATGTGCGCGTTTGGCCAAACCCTGCATCAACAGTGCTGAATGTTCAGTGGGAAGGCACAACGGAAAGCGATGCAACAGTCATGATCACTGACATGTTCGGCGAGCAGCAGGAGCTCGGTACTATTCCTCGAGGTGCAGCCTCGATGCAGCTATCGCTGAGCGGTCTCAGCTCGGGACAGTACGTGGTCTCTCTTCGCACAGCCCGTGGTGCGGTTGCCATCATGCCCCTTACCATCTCCCGGTAACGAGTGTGTCGTCGTCAATGCTTGATACTGCCATCGCCACGCTGCGTTCATCGAAGAACATTGCCGTTGTTGGCCTGTCTAAGAACCCCGGAAAGTCCGCCCACGATATTCCGCAGCTGCTTCCGCAATGGGGCTATCATGTGGTCGGAGTTAACCCGTCAGCAGTGCCGGCCGTAGGAGCGATCCCAGTTGTTGGCAGCATCGACGAGGTTGACATGGATATCGACATCCTGAATGTGTTCCGACCCTCGTCCGACACCGATGCCATTATCGACCAGGCCCTTGAGCGCCGTGCCCGACGTGGTGATGTGCGCTGCATCTGGTTGCAGCTGGGTATCACGTGTATGAAGGGGGCTGAGAAGTGCGCTGCCGCCGGGGTGGCGTATGTCGAGGATACGTGTATCTACGTTGTTCAGCAGTACATATAGTCTGATGTCAGCACATCCTTGTTATTTGGGAGTCTGCCTCCCATGTTGCAAGGATGAGAGGCATGTTGTCCACAATTGTATGGACAATTAAACCCTCCCGGTCCATCGTGGTCTATGCCGGCTGTAAGCGGCAAATACTTCGTGAGTCGATAGAAGTAATGCCGCTGATGGATCTCATCCGAGAAATTCAAGGGGCCGCACAATGACGTTTCGTCGAATCTCACCTCTATGCATCGCCATGGCCGTTGCGATGTCGTGCATGGCCGTTGCCATCGAGCTGACTCCGGCGCAGCGAACGCAGGTCAAGACGGCTATCGAAACCATGCAGAAGCAGATGGGCATCAAGGGTGTTTCGGCGGCCGTCATCACGCAGAACGAATCATTCACAGCCACGGCCGGTGAGTCCTTTGCCGGACGTCCGATCACGGCCGACATGGTTTTCGGCATCGGCAGCGTGACCAAGACGCTTACCGCAACTACACTCATGCGGATGCAGGAAGAGGGGCGCCTCGATCTCGATGATTCGATCGCCACGTGGATACCATCACATCCCAACATCGATCCATCGATAACTGTGCGTCAGCTGCTCGGACATCGTAGCGGTCTGGCCGATTTCTCCCTCACGCAGGAATACCGTTCTGCTGTGCTGGCCAATGCGAACCGCATCTTCAACCCCGAAGAGCTGCTGCAGTTTGTGAAGGAGCCCCTTGCCAAGCCGAATGCGCCATTCAACTACTGCAACACGAACTACGTGCTGGCGGGAATGATCATCTCCAAGATCACGGGTCAGGGGGCTGGCGGTGCATACCGCAAGTACATTTTTGACGGGCTGCAGATGGACAGCACGTACATGGGCGCAGAGGATACGATCCCATTGGAGATGGCCGTGCGCTGGATGGGTACGCAGAGCGGACAGAACGTGTCGATCAATGCAGCGTTCAGTGGTGCGTGGACGGCTGGCGCGGCGTTTTCTACGGCACGGGAGATCGCCACGTTCATGCGCGCACTGCACCGA
>JBJTEQ010000129.1:0-2218 GCA_046092945.1 Kapaibacterium sp. (SeqCode) | reverse complement strand
GTCCAGAAGGTATCTATGCAGCGCTTCATCATTTGACTCTGACCGACTACATCGCTTTGCGAGCTCGATGCGCAGATCTGCCTCCAGAGACATGGACCATCACTCGAGAGGAATCGAAACGAGTTCTCAAGAAGCTCATCGCAGTGACGGGGCTGAGCAAAGACCTATCCAACTGATGCTGCGGCCTGTTGGATAGTATCAACATAGAGCTGGACGTATCGCTCCATATCACGGCGTCGATACTGCATGATGTACCGCGGATGATCAAGGTAGATCACTTCCGAAACCCCAACGGCCTCTCTCACTGATCTTTCCATGAAGGTTCGGAGTTTCCCGGATCCGAGGAGTATCGTTACATCCCTGCGTACGCAGTGCGCAAATACGTCGTTCATCCACCCGATGATATGCGGCGTCATCATTTTCTCGAGAGCGGCATCATCATAGAAATTGATGTTTACCCCTTCGCGGATAAACCCAAGCGGCGATAGTGCAGACATGTACACATCGCGATAGAAGCTCTCTGGGCCGCCGTAGGCAGAGATTACCATGGAGATGAACTCCGCCGACATTTCCCGACGTCCGCTAAGCGAGGTCGTGATGCCAAGATCATGCTCAACGGCCCACGGATCAGTGAAGGCCAGCCCCGTGAGTCCGGCGCCAAAACGTCCCGGATTTATGCCCCACACGCCAATTCGGGTCGATCCCGACGCGTAAAACCTCGTGCACATCTCATGAACTACGCGACGTACTTCAGGGTCACGGTATGGTTGCAGCACTTCGATACCCCGCGGCATACTGCCCGGAATGGTGACCGATGTGAGGAAGCGCTCGACGAACTCTGCGAAAGTCTCAGAAGCCATACACGTCGCGGGCTTTCCCTCCGACGTAATCGAGGAAGTCCTTGGCTGTCAGGGGGCGGCCACAGACTCGCTGGACGATCTCATGGGGCAGCTCGGTGCGGCCGTGCTGATGAATCTTCTCCCGAAGCCACGATAGAATCGGAGCAAAGTCACCAGATGCCACCTTGGTGCGTACATCCGAAATGTCCTGCTGCATGGCGTTCCACTCCATGGCTGCGTAGAGCTTTCCAAGCGTATAGGATGGGAAGTACCCAATGCCGCCGAACGACCAGTGAACATCCTGCAAACAGCCTTCGGCGTCGTTCGGAGGGACCACACCTAGTGATGACTGCATCTTGGCATTCCATACTTCTGGTATGTCCTTCACATTCAAGGAACCGGCAATCAGCTCGCGTTCGATCTCAAATCGCAAGATGATGTGCAGGTTGTACGTCAGCTCGTCGCTCTCTACGCGATTCAGTGACGGACGCATCACGTTGATAGCCTGATAGAACGACCGAACGGTCTGATCGGCAAGTTGAGCCGGGAACTGCTTCTGCAGGATCGGGAATGCCCATGTCCAGAACTCTTCGGAACGCGCAATGACGTTCTCCCAGAACAGGGACTGCGATTCATGGATGCCCATGCTTGCACCGCCCCCTGCCGAGGTACGATTCAGGTCGTCAGCAATACCCTGCTCGTACATGCCATGTCCGGCCTCATGAATCAGTCCGAAGAGACAGGAGCGCAGATCATTCTCACGGATGCGCGTCGTCAGACGAACATCCTTGTTGCCAAAATTGGTGCAGAACGGGTGCGCCGAAAGGTCAACACGTCCGATCGACATGTCGAAACCCAGCGCGGAGATGATCGATGTTGCACTTTGCTTCTGTTGGTCTTCAGGATATAACCGATAAAGGACATCGTCCGAAACACGACCTTGAACTTCGGCGATTGCCTTGATCAGTTCAACGGTGCCTGCACGGAGCTCGTCGAATACCGGCGTAACACTGGCAACCGTTAATCCCGGCTCAAACTGGTCAAGCAGATTGTCATACGGATGTTCAGCCGCGCCCAGCAGATCAGCTTCCCGACGCTTTAGATCAACGATCTTCTCGAGAAGGGGCTGAAAAATCGCAAAATCCGACGCCGCCCGAGCGCGTTTCCACGCGTCCTGCGCCATAGAGGCAGTGCGCGCCATGTCTTCTACATGCTCACCAGGGAGCTTCTTGGCGTTATCGAAGTCACGGAGGAACATAGCAGCAATTCGGCGCTTACGTTCCTCATACGTGACGTATTCCGACCGAACTCGTTCGGCAATTGCTGTAGCCGTATCTCCGGTAACAGTCTCGTGAACAAGCCCCGAGAGCGTTGCCAGC
>JBJTEQ010000128.1:0-11265 GCA_046092945.1 Kapaibacterium sp. (SeqCode) | reverse complement strand
TCTATGGATGTTGTCCACTGCACAGTTTCTGCGGAGTCAGTGAATCGGTACGGCTCCACCTGCACATGCGTTCGGAACTGCCATGCCTGCTCGCCAAAGACCGAGCCCCAGGAGCGCTGAAACTCGCCCCCTCCCAAAAGGGTTGCCATAACACCTTGGGGAACATGTGTACGAGAAGGGGCTGACTCCCACGTGCGTGACGGGCGCACCTGGGAATGCGCTTCCTGCCACGAACCGACGACTACAATCGTGATTATTGTCATTACTCCGGCACGACACATCGAAAGCATCTTCAACTCTCCAAGCAGTATGAACTCACAATGACGAAGGTAAAAAAGAAGGGGCGATGTCACTGATGTGACACCGCCCCTTTGAAGTTGGCGTGTGGAGATGCTTACTTGATGACGCTCACAGGAACAACGACAACGTCATTGCCCGTGCGTATCGTCAGCATATAGCTGCCACTGGCAACCGTGCCGCCCGTGTTCAGGCGAACAACGGCACCGGCATCGACTGCTTCGTGCGCCATCGTATAGACCGTGCTGCCGGAGGCGTCGACCAGTGATATCTGCATGCCAGCAGTTGGCTTGCCAAAGCGGATCTCAAGCGTGTTCTGCATTGGGTTTGGTCCAACGGTCAATCCGAACTCGGCTGCGTCGACAACGCCACCCGGTGTTTCAGCTGTACCGTCAAGGTCCACCGATGAATTACCGCCATTAGCCGAGCGCACTTGCAGTTGGGCCGTCTTCTTGCCAACCGTGCCAGGGGCAAACTTTACGCACACGTCGGCCGTAGCGCCGGCGGCGATTGATACTGGCATTGGCGTGACGACGCTGAACTCAGCCGCGTTCAGGCCCGTAACCGTTGCCTGATCAATGGTGATTTCCTGCGTTGAGCTGTTGGTAATCGTGACACACTTTTCTGATGTCTTACCAGTCTCGATCAGGCCGAAGCTCTGTGAGCTCGCATGCGTGTAGCGCATGAGGTAGTTCGCGCTCAGTGATACCGTTACCGTTGGTGTTGCTGAGGCATTTGAGCGGATTGACATGGTGCCGTTTACACGGCCTCTGACAGCCGGAGCAGCAACGAGCGTCAGCGCGCGGTCAGCTCCCGGTGCGATATCGAACGGAAGACCAGGTGCATTGCTGAGCGTGAAGTCAGATGGTGACAAGTTGATGGCCGTGATCGTCAGAGGAGCATTGCCCGTGTTCTTGATCATAGCCGGAACCGAAACTGACTTGGTGTAGCCGACTGGGATATCACCGAAATCAACCGATTGCTGCGCGAGGGTGATGGCCGGCGTCGGACGAACTGGGTCGTTAACATCAACCCTGGCAATCGTGGAAACAACGGCGCCACAGCCGTTTGTGACCCGAGCAGAGTAATATCCGGCATCGGCCTTTACGACACTGGCAATCGAATACGATGCCGTGGTAGCACCCTTGATAGCCTGATCGTTCTTATACCACTGGATTGCACGGATGTCGCTGGCTTCAACCAACAGATTCAGACGCTCGCCCACCGTAAGCGTGGCGGCTTCCGGCTGCTTGGTGATACCTGGGCGCGAGAGTACTGTGATTGTTGCCGTGTCGCTGGTTCTCGTTAAACCACAGGTGCCTGTGGCAACCAGAACATACTTGCCGGCGTCACTCGGCTGCGTGGCGCTGATGACAAGCGCATTGGCCGTTTGACCATCAAGTGACTGGCCATCCTTGAACCATTGATAGGTAAGCCCCGTTCCAGTATACGTTCCGACGAGCGTTGTGGCTGTGCCGGCACAGGCATCGACGCTCTTCGGCTGTGACGAAACGACAGGTACGCGGAAGCCGGCAACGCGGACTGTTGTTGAATGAACGCTGATCACGCAGTTGTTCGGATTGGCAATGTCTGAACGGACCAGACAGTAGTACTGCCCGTTCATCGAGTAGTCGTACTTGTTGAAGCTGATCGAGGCACTGGTCTGCGTCGGAATTGGCTGGCCATCCTTGTACCACTGATAGGCGAGATTGTTACCCACGGCAGCAACAGAGATGGTGTTGTCTGTTCCCGGGCAAACGTCAAGGCCCGTTGGCTGACGCGTGATGCGTGGCTTGATGGCAACCGTTACAGCGATCGGAGCGCTGGATACGCTCGGTGTACATGTACCAGAAACAGTACACGTGTAGTTGCCGGCCGTTGTCGCCTGAGCATTCAGGATCACAAAATTCGAATCTGTTGCACCGGCAATGGCAGCGCCATCTTTAAACCACTGGAACGTGCGGCCACCACCGGTTGCGCGCAGGCGGAGCGTATCGTTACCCGATTCGCAGACGACGCGCGGTGACGACGGTGTAACGGTGATCGTCGGCGCACCGATGATCGTAACGCGTGCGGAGGCCGATGTCGAAGTAGCCGTGGCTGGATTACAGTTGTCACGCAGAACGCAGCGATATACACCAGCATCAGCTACCGTTGTGCTTGGAATGGTCAGTGTGGCCACTGTCGTGACGCCGAGACTTATCGTATCGCGGAACCATTCGAAGGTGCCACTGGTCATATTCGATGATACGCTCAGCGTAAGTGGCAGCCCAGAGCATGATGTAACGGTTGTTGGTGGCTGCGCCGTGATCGTTGGAGGGACGCACGGGACGTTGACGGTGAACGTTCCAATGTTCTGATTGACGGCGTTTAGCGGCGTTGTTGGGCCCGGACAAACGTTTGACTGACGCTCACGACCATTGTAGGTGCCCGTCCAGAGCTGTGAACCGACCGCAACAGCTGTGATGGTGAGAGTTCCATTGTTCCATCCGTCACCAAATGCATCGAAGGTACGCACTTGATACGTGGCAGCTGGAACACTGATCGTAAGATTGTTTGGCAGCGTTCCAGAATACGGCCTCCAGCAATGAACGGTTGTATTCGTTGCGGTATTGATAATCTGCCAACCCATTTCCGATGGGTATGAACCATTGGTTGTTGTAATGCGAATGTCAACCTGTGCCTGCACAGAGGCAATGCATGCCGCTAGTGCAAGAAGGCACGAACAGAGTATCTGTCGGCTCATGGGTGATCCTTGGGGTGTTATTGAGTGTAACGAACTTTTCACTGGCGGGTTTGCGATTGTCGTCGAATGTTAGGCCGACACCACCCGTTCGAAAAATAGGTTACATCGGCGACATCACTTTTCCTTTTTTTTTCACAAAAATTACAGGACCATAGCCCGGCGATGGAGGGATTCTCAGTCTTTACGTATTTATTCGTACATCTCGGTTCAATCAGCAGACTTCAGTTGGAGCAGAACAGCCACCGATACACTGACCTGCCCAGGCCATCACTGACCCAAATGCCGAGAACATGTGGTGCATCTGAAGGGATGCGCACCAAACACCTGTGCCGTTGAGAAGCATCGTACACAATCGTTACTTCAACAACTTGACCCAATAGATCAATACACTGCACGCCCGCAATCGGAAATGGAGCTTCGATGCGCACCTCTCCATTTCCGTACCGGAGCACAGTATTCTGTTCGGTTGGTGCTACCACCGAAGTCGTCAGTGTTCGTTCACCAGTGGTAAACATACCCAGCGCTCCCGTATCACTGGTCGTCGTTTTGCCAATGACCCTCCAGAAATATCGTGTGTAAGGTTCAAGGTTATTGAACGTAACCACACCCGCCTGGTCAGATGTTTGCCGAGAAATTGGAGAAACAGGCAAACCTGCACTCAGCAGCACTTCGTATTGACTTTGTTGCAACGAGGTGGTAAACCGAAGATTCAAACCAGATGTAGGAAGGTTTATCTGTCCGATAGACGGAGAAATAGGAACCATACCTTGGCCGGCTGCCGGGCCTGTGCAGAAACCAATCGTGTCTGACCACGACCGTGAACCGTCATTCAGGAGCGAAGCTGCTCGCCAGTAAACGGACGTACCCGGCGTGGTGACAACAATGCCAGCGGAATAGACCCCGGCATCAAGGGTGTCAGTATTCGCTTTCTCAAACTTCAAACCAAGTCCATCTCGTGGTATGGGCAATATCCACTGCACGATCGTTCGATCCTTGTCGTCAGCAGACCAACGAACCTCGGTTTCCCCGGTCTGTACATTCATTGTTGATTCCCGGATCTCCGGCACAGGCCTTTCTGTTCGAAGTGCTCCAGTTGAAAACCTCCTAAGCTCGCCTGGACGGCCAATCCGGAGGCTCCCTACCTCTGAACACTGCCAGGTATAGTGTCCGCCAGGCTGTAGTGAGTCACAATACCAAACAGCAACACCATTCATGTCCGCATTGACGCGGCACGAAATGATTGGTGTGGTACCATCCTCGCTCAGAACCGTGATCTCACACTGCTGGATACACTCCGATAGACGCACCCGAAACTCACACAACGCGGGAGCAACCTGTTCTCCCGGCAAGGGGCTCAGAAGGTCCGGTGCCGAAAGAGAATCAAGACCGGCGATGATCTCACCACGGGCTACTGTACTGGTCTCAATAACTCCGGTCGCCGTGTCAATTTTCACATCGAGCTTGCGAAAGAGCCCCTTACCGACAGTGTCCCTAACGAACCAATGAACATGCTGTGATAGAAAACCCCGTGGAAGGATCGATGGGTCGATGGACGTTGTCCCTGCGAGCTTCTGCCAAGACGTATCGCCACCGAGGTAGCGAATGGCCAATCGCAGAGGAAAGAGGTGGTCTGGTGTTGACACAGCGAATCGCGGATCTGGCGGCGCAAGGTGGTGTCGTTCCACGGAAAGCACGACATCGGACGCAACGGTATCGATGGTGAATGAGACTCCGGTGGTACTGTCGCGGTCTGCAAAAGTCATTGTGCCTGCGCTGGTGACCGTGTCAACCAATCCAACCATACCGATGGTGGTTTTTTCCACACGATACGGATTGATTGCTCGCTCTGCTATCGAACGGTACGTGGCAATCACCCCAAATTCGCGATGAATCTCCTGGGCAACGATCGGGCCATCATAGTTACCATACCCTACGAGAATGTTTCCATTGGGAAGTTCCTGTGCACTCCCCATGGATTTGATGAAACTCGGACCCTCAAGTTCATACTGCCAAACCCGGCGAACAGTGTGTGATGTTTCGTCTAATTCGTACTCGACGACGCGCGATTTTTGTGGAGCTGGCTTGAGATTGCCGTTGTCAAGCATCAAAAGAGTACCTCTTGATGTTCGACGAACAGAATGCTGGTGAGAAAAACCAAAGAACCCATCGAGGGTGTCATTGAGGAAGGTAAACTGACGGTGCCGCGAAGCGTTGCCGCCAAGACGCCAGATGATTTCTCCCGTGATACGATCGACCTTTAGGATCTCATCTGTATGCCGGCACGAAACAAGGAGATTGCCCTCGGAATCTCTCCATACGGCATTAATGTGGGCATGATCAACGAACTTCTGGGTTAGCACAACATCTTCTGTTGCGTCAGCAAATGAGATGTGATCAAGGGTGCGCCATTCGAACACAACCTTGCCGTCGAAGGTCTGCTCCTGGATCACGCCCGCGATCACTGTGACATTATCGGACCAACTTGGAGTTGAATCCGACAGGTCCATCTGCACCTGTATCGAGCCGAGAATAAGAAACGACGTATCCGTCCAGACCTTCCCCTCATGGAAGTCGGCGAAACCGGCACCGCTAACCATGAATGTGTCAATTGGCCGAAGGAACTGATCACACCGAACAAAGCAGCGGTTTCGTCCATTCGCTGAAAAGTACGTCAGGTATTTATTGTCGTGTGTCTGGGCGTTTGTGTGTTGTCCGACTCGCGTGTCGAACAATGGACGACCATAGTCGTCCACAAGCAACAGCGTGTCCTGCTGAAGGGGAGCGGCAAGCAGATACCCAGGTGAGGGAAAACCTTCAATCTCTACGTCCAGCAGCCTCGTCGACTCCTGCGCCATGACCCAATACGGCCCAATGCTCAAAAGAGCCAAAAGAAATTTTATGATAGCGGGGTTGTGCAGACCGACGAGAACACATCATTGAACGTTTTGTTACGACGTGCGCCATTTTCCGTGAAAACGCCAACTCACGAGACGGAGATCCGTATTCGTCATTCGTCGCAAAGCACCCAGCAGAATCTCGTGACTCCCCGTATATCAATGGCCCAAAGCCCCAACATCGATGATGGAAGATCCGGCAACATGAATGTACTGCGTCCAAACTCCGACTGTCCATTCTTCCGTTCTGCGATGACAGTTCTTCCGAGTGCATCTACGCAACGCAGTGAAGTTATCGGAAGCGGCGAGTCTATGTGAACCTGACGTGCGTGGCAGGACAACATCACGTCTTGCGAATCTGATGACTCAACGGAGCTGGTCTCGCTACCTGTGACAAACATCCCAAGTGCCCCGGTATCCGCAAACGAGGTTTTTTCGACAACTCTCCAGAAGTATCGCGTATTGGGCAGCAGACTATCGAAGACGACAAAGCCAATGGAGTCCGCAACTTTCCCACGCGGCGAAGGATCGGTAAGCCCCCTGCTCAGAAGAACCTCATACTGGTTGTAGAGCCCAGACACGGTGTATCTCAGTTTTACTTTAGAGGTTGCGACGTTCCTCTCCCCAATCACCGGGCTAATGGGAACCATTCCGTGCTCGGGTGCCGGTGCTGTGCAAAAACCAACGGTGTCGGACCACGACAAACACCCATCATTGGAAAGAGCTGTGACACGCCAATAGAGTGACGTACCGGGTGACGTTACCTCAACCGAAGTTTCAGCAATGCCTTGGTCAATTGTATCAGTGTTCGCCTGCGCGAAGTCAACACCGACGCCATCTCGCGGTATGGGACTGACCCATTGAATCACAGAACGTACTCCATCCGAAATGGCCCATCGA
Organism: Kapaibacterium sp. (SeqCode); assembly: GCA_046092945.1. Taxonomy (GTDB): domain Bacteria; phylum Bacteroidota; class Ignavibacteria; order Kapaibacteriales; family Kapaibacteriaceae; genus UBA10438. The sequence goes on along the minus strand of JBJTEQ010000128.1, from coordinate 4,428 downwards.
ATCTTGGTCTGTCCCGTCGGAACATACATCGTTGTTCCGCCAGCATCGGTCACGGGAGCACCTGGTGCTCGTGAGCTTGTTGTAAAACGGCGAGGTGGAGTAGGACGACTGACACGCACGCTGCCTACAGCGGAAGCACTCCACTGATACTTCGAATCCGGAAGCAACGAGTCACAATACCATACTGCATGACCATTCCAGTCCGCTACAATCCGCCGTGACAGCACAGGATCTGATTCTCCGTCCTTACGAACAACAACGTCACACTCACGAATCCCGATCGGCAGACGAACACGAAACTCGCACAGAGACGCAGCAACGGTTTCATCGGTCAGGGGGCTTACCGGCTCCGGAGCAGGGAGCGCTTCCACGCCGGCAATGATTTCCCCTCGCAGAATACGATCAAACTCGAAACGTCCGCGACCGGAATTGTAGACAACATTCAGGGGGCTGAAAAGCCCCTTGCCTACGGTGTCTCTGCCGTACCAAAGTAGGTCATTGTACCGGTGACCAAACTGTACAACAGATGTATCAACGTGGGTGCGTCCGTGAAGAATTTGCCATGCTGAGTCGCCGCCGCGATACCGGAGAACAAGACGCATTGGAAAGAGGTGCTCGGGCGACCTCATTGAAAAGGCTGGCGTCGGAGGCAGGAAATGGTGACGCTCCGCCGCAGCGATGACGTTCTTGACAGCGGAGTCGATGACAATAGAAATCCCGGTAGTGCTATCACGATCGGCGAACTCAATCACACCAGCAGTGGTTAGCGTATCGATTAATCCAACCATTCCGATGGTTGTCTTATGGGCGCGGTAGGCGTTGTTGGTGCCTTCGTCAATCGTCCGGTAGGAGGCAACAACACCGCGCTCACGATCAATCTCCTGCGCAATGGTCCTACCAGGATCATTTCCAAAGCCAACCAGAACATGTCCGTTCTCGAGCTCCTGCACACTTCCCATCGACCGTATAAACTGGTCAGTCGGCAATTCGTATGTCCAAATGGCCCTCGCCGTGCGGGCAGCTTCATTGAGCTGATACTCCACGACCCGAGTCGTGATTGGCTCGGGTTTGAGGTTCCCGTTATCGAACATCAGGATCGTACCTCGTGAAGTCCGACACACGGTATGCTGATGGGAAAAACCAACGAATCCGCCCGTCGTATCATTGAGAAAGGTGAACTCCCCCTTCCGAGAAGCGCCTCCACCAAACCTCCAGAGGATCCTACCTGTGGAGCGCTCGATCTTCAGAATCTCGTCGGTGTGCCGGCACGATACAAGCAGGTTGCCATCCGATTCGCGCCATAGCGAATTGATGTGGATATAGTCGATGTATGATTGCGTAAGGTCGATATCGTCTGTAGCATCAGTGAGAGGAACATGATCGAGAGAGCGCCATTCAAAGATGACTCTACCATCGAATGTTTGCTCCTGGATTACACCGGTTAGGACTGTGGCTTCCTGTTGTCCACCCGGTATGGTAGTCGAGAGATCCACTTGGACCGCACGCGAGCCCAAGAGAATGAACGAGCTGTCCGTCCAGACCTTGCCTTCATGAAAGTCCACGTCACCAGCCCCATCTATGCGGAACGTGTCAATAGCACGGAGATACTGATCTCGTCGCACAAAGAAGCGTTTACGCCCTAAACCAGCAAAGTGGGTAATGTAGCGGCGGCCGTACGCCTGTCCATTCATGTGAAGGCCAACGCGCGTATGGAACAGCGGACGTCCATAATCGTCGACAAGAAGCAACGTGTCCTGCTGCAGTGGAGCAGCTATAAGGTAGCCGGGAGTCGTAAATCCTCGGATCTCTACGTCAAGGGGCTTAACAGGTCCCTGTGCGTAAACGACGAGCGTCCCCGCACCCCAGATAGCGAGCACAAGTCTTATGTGCAGTTGGCAGCCGAAACGAAGAGCCATGGTCAAAGTTACCCATCACCGTACCTCCTACACCAGAATGTGGCGAGAGTCGTGGACGCGTTTCCAACGATCGTGCCGCGCTGCCCCGGTCTGTGTAACACGACATGTAACTAATCGGGGTTTAAAGTGTCTTTACGGGCATGATCGTATCCGTTTTGCGCAAAGCTGTTCGTCTGGACATTTCCCTAGGCTTGCTTCTGCTGTTTTTGTCGAACCCCGTGGTTGCTCAGCGCTACCCGGCGATGTCCGTAGAAAAGCTCGGTTTTGCCGCACCCGGGTGCTATCTCTTCGTTCCAAACTCGCTTGACACGTTCGGATTTCTCGATCATGCGGGCGAGGTTAATCGTAAGACGTTCAGCGGTATCGCTGCAAACATTCGGACATATGGCGACACTGTTCTTGTGCACTCGTTGACCAATGGAACCTTCGAAGCATTCATCCGACGCAACAAGAACCTCGCTATCATTGATACCCTGCGGCCAACAGCCCCCTACCGGTCTGACTTCCATGAAGGAAAGATCTGGACGGACTCCTCGTACATCATTCTCGGCGAGGAAGAGCGCGTAATCGATCTTTCGAAGATCGTGCCGGGCGGACGCACAAACGCCGTTGTTCTGGGTGCCGTTATTCAGGAACGAACGTTCAGAGGCACTCTGCTTTTTGAGTGGAAGTCGCTCGACCACATCAACGTCACCGATGCCACCGAGGATATCGACCTTTCGCAGTCCAGAATCGACTACCTTCATGTGAACGCCATCGACCGCGACCAGAACGGCAACCTTGTCGTCTCCTGCCGTCATACCGACGAGGTAATCTGCATAAGGCGCACCGATGGCGCTGTTCTCTGGAGACTCGGCGGCCAAAAGTCACGGGGCAACCAATTCACCTTTGCCAATGATCAAGTAGGGGGCTTTACTGGCTTTTCCCATCAACATTCGGTGATCGTCACCTCCCGCGGCACGATCATGATGTTTGACAATGGTAACCTGAAGCCCGAGCCGCGCACCTCGAGGGTGGTAGAGTATTCTTTGAACATTCAGGGACGCGTAGCCACGAAGACTTGGGAGTACATTCCCAACCCCGGCATCTATGCCTCGTCGATGGGTAGCATTGAAGAACTCGAAAATGGCAATCTCCTGATGGGATTCGGAAACGTGCGCCAACCGGCTACCAACACCGTGATAGCGCAGGAGCTCACACAGGATGGCCGGATCGTTGCCGAGATCCTAAATCAGTCCAGCACGTCAGTTAGCGCCTATCGTGTGCACAAGACCAAGCTCGGGATGTGCGGTATCTACAAAAAGCAGACAGCAACAGGGCGAGTGGTCTTTAAGACTGCTGACAGCACAACGTACATTTCAGCAAACATCCTCTCGGTCACCAGCCCGACAGGCATTGTTGTTGAACGTCACCCGTATGCTCCTAAGGCTATCCGCTTTGCAAAGAATGACCACTGCTACATTCTCCCGATGAGGTGGGTGATCCGAATGGAGGATACCACAGCGATGACCGGCGAGCTTTCTTTTGAAACGGGCTCTATGAAGGTCGTCGAAAGTCCAAGTCAGGTGCGTCTTTTCCGTCGCGCAAAAGAAGGACAAGGGTCGTTTGCCCAAGTTGACGGTACCTACGACGCTGCTCTGCGGACATTCGTTGTTAAACAGCTTCAGGCAGGCGAATATCTTCTTGCATACGAAGCATGCTCGGACCCCTTGCCATCCACACCCGTCAACGGCGCGTTTGAGGTAAGTGTGCTACCAACCCTGGAGTGGACCCCTGCAGCAATTGTCGAATCGTATGAGCTTGAGATAGCGAACAATCCGGCGTTTACGCAGAGCCGGATCATCACCATAACAGGGAGCACGTCTACCTCGGTCGCCGGACTTACCTACAATCAGAAGTACTACTGGCGGGTTCGCCGAAAGACCAAGACAGTCACCGGTTCGTGGTCATACGCCAACTCGTTCACGACTCAACTTGGCGTCAGCACTCTCATCTCGCCAGTGATCACCGGCCAAGACACCGTTGCGTGGCTCCCCAATCAATCATTCCTCTGGACAAAGGCCTTGGGCGCCAAGAAGTATCGGATCGTGATTGGTGAGCCAGATGCCGAGGTTGCCGCTATCGACGACACAACCGTCACTGAATCATTCAACGCCGGTAGTCGCCTCAAGCCGAATGCCCTGTACTCATGGGTTGTGTATGGCATTCGGGATTCGATAAAGGGGCGCTCATCTGAACGAGCCTGGTTCATGACGGCGCCGGCTGCACCGGACCTCATAGCTCCGGCCGACGATGCGATGACGGCCAATGGTTCAGCGACGGATTTCTCATGGGAGAAGGTACCAGGCGCGGTGCGGTATGCACTTGTGATTCGATCAGCTTCGGACTCCGCCATCATCTTCCGAGATACGGCCATCAAGACGTCTTCGGCTCGCGTCAGCTCTCTACCAAGCGACCGTCCGATGGTCTGGAACGTCATCGCCATCGGGCGATACGGCGCAGGACCGGCGTC
>JBJTEQ010000127.1:0-4674 GCA_046092945.1 Kapaibacterium sp. (SeqCode) | reverse complement strand
GACCGTCCCGATAGGACAATCGATGAACTCGGCGATTTCCTCGTATGTGAAACCTTCAATGTCACAAAGAATCACAACGGTGCGGAACTCCTCAGGGAGCGCCGACACGGCCTGTGCAACCTCATCGTCGAGCGCATTATGAAAGACCTGTTCCTCAACGACAGACGTTTCGACAGAGCTGTCGCGGATGGTCTCATAAAAGTCTTCGATGACGTCGTACTCAACAGTATCCGGAGCCTTGGACGACTTCCGGAACGTGTTGATGTACGAATTCTTCAAAATCCGGAACAACCACGCCTTGCAGTTAGTTCCTCGTTCGAACTTGTCAAAAAAACGAAAAGCCTTGAGGTAGGTATCCTGAACCAGATCTGCGGCATCGTCGGCATCCCGCGTTAACCGCAGGGCAAACGAATACAGTGCCGACATATGCGGCATTGCCTCGGTCTCAAACTCTCGGCGTAGATCTGGCGAATCGGGTGCTGACAAACAACCGTCCGTTATGAGTGTCGGAGCATTTCCGTGAGAAGTCGCACACCGACGCCCGATCCGCCCTTGCAGGTGTAGTGCGACGCCTTTGGCTGAATTGCCGTTCCGGCAATGTCAAGGTGCACCCACGGATAGCTGACGAAGTGTTTGAGGAAGAGCGCTGCTGTAATCGACCCCGCACTGCGTCCGCCAGAATTCTTGATATCCGCATAATCACTCGAAATGAGCTCTTCGTATTCCTCGTAGAGAGGTAGCTCGCCCACATACTCGTTAGTCTTAGCGGCAGCAGCACGGAGTTTACTCATCATCTTGGTATCCGTCCCCATCATTCCGGTCGTCACGTTGCCCAATGCAATCACGATAGCACCGGTGAGCGTCGCAAGGTCGATGACCGAACTAGGGTTGTATCGATCCGCATAACAGAGTGCATCGGCCAGAATAAGACGGCCTTCAGCATCCGTATTATCAATCTCTGCTGTCTTGCCATTCATAAACGTGATGATATCACCAGGAACCAGCGCTGTTCCGCTTGGCATGTTTTCCGTGGCAGGAACAATTCCAACTACGTTACGCTTGATGCCTAGCTTAGCGATCGTCTGCATCGTTCCGATAACCGTTGCCGCCCCATGCATATCGCTCTTCATATCGCTCATGCCGGCCGCTGGCTTGATTGAGATGCCTCCGGTGTCGAACGTGACTCCTTTGCCAACCAGCACAAGAGGCTTCTCGCTCTTCGGGCCCTTCATGTACTCCATCACGATAAAGACTGGAGGGCGCACACTTCCCTGATTAACGCCGAGCAGCCCACCCATCTTCAGTTCTTCGATCTTCTTCTTATCAAAGACTGTGGTCTTGAAGCCAGCCTTGCGACCGACATCCTGTGCCTTCTTTGCCAGTGTTTCCGGGTAGATTTCGCAGTTAGGGGCGTTTGCGAGATCACGGGCAAGCGTGACACCATCAACGATAATCATACCGGCATCTGCCCCCTTGGTGACAGCCTTCTGGTGCGCTTTGTCAGTGATAAGCGTCAATTTCTTGACCCTCTTCGCAGAACTGCTGGGGGCAATCGTCTTGTATTTGTCAAAAGCATACTGACTCAGCAGAGCCCCTTCTACAACAGCCTGAGCCATCGCCCCAGCATCAATGCCGTTGACGGTTTGCAAGTCCACGGCAATGTGCTGACACCCAGCTACAGCAGCCCGCTTTGCCGCGACAGAGGCGGCACGGCGGATCGTCTCGATTGTAACAGTACGGGTTTCACCTAGTCCCGTCAGGATGATCCGAGGACTTGCCGCTGCTGACCCACAATACGCGAGAGCAGTCTGCAGACTCTTACCAGTAAAGTCCTTGGAATCGAACAGTGGCGTCAGATGTGGAATTGCATTGACAAGTGCCTTTTCCGGCTTGACTAAACTGACGATCCGACTGCGCAACAAATACAATCAGGGCATCGGATTTAACACTTTGCCGCTGGGCGACGGAACAGTTAATGGACATGGTGATTGCTACAACACATGTGGATGAAGGTCGGGTAAAATACGCAACCGGGAATCTTTATCGAGGAGAAAAGATGTGATAGAGACGGAAGGACACATCAGGTTTTGCGTTGACTGGAACCTTGACGTATCCACCCTTAAGCCAGAGCTGCATCTGATCGGAGTAATGTGCTTCAAGGGGCTGACCAGACGCTCCTCCGGGTAGCACGGTGTACTGCACAGAATCGCTCATATTGGAAATAACTCGCATACTGGCCACGACAGTCGTCGGAAGCATCACACCGTGCGGATCCTGAGTGCTGAACTTCCACTGCGTATTGTTCACCGTGGTCTGACTTCCGCCGATATCAAAGGGGCCAAGATTCATCGTCGGTCGCATAAGCTCATTACGTCCAAAGACGTGAGGGAATGTAACCGTGTGGATCTTACCGTACTCCCACGTTGCCTGTGGATCGGCGGCAAAGTGCACTTTGAGGTCCTGAATTGCCGTATGGAAGGCCCGCAGGACAATCCATGGCATGGTCTCTGTGTGAGTAGTGGTGCGCACGTCATCCCAGAGCCGATGCTCTGGCTCATCAAGAAGTTCATCAACACGACGTAACGGAATATTGGGCACCAATGTCCAATCGAAGTATAGCTGCTGACCGAGTTCATCTTCGAACGTGGACCATACGAGCCGGTCGAGAAAGATCGAGAAAACAGAGGCTGCATTGTCAAGGGGCGTATGACCGGCGTCCCATCCCTGAAGCATCGCGAGTGCCTTGCGCTCCTCTGTGGAGAATCGCTTCGTGCTTCGCACAAGAATCGGGAGTACCCGTTCGAGGACTCTCTTGGCATACGGAGACACAACATCCTGCTGCATCATCTGCACGTCGCGCACGGTAGGCCTGCGATACAGACGCAGAAGCTCGTTGATGCGTTCAATTCGAGAGGAAGGTTCGAACAGTGACCCCACATACTGAGAAGACGGCGAAAGTCTATTGTTGGCCGTGGCCAGCCATCCTCGCGCTGGGTTGAGCACACGTCCGAGTGCGGTCAGATTAGTGATGCCCGACCAATCAGCCCCCTGCTGCCAAGAGGCGATGGGAAGACGCGGGTCGGCGCTCCCACGCACGGGCAGATTACCCGCGACGAGTGTTGCCATCAAGCCACTGGCGCTACCAACGGTGAAACTCAGCGCCGGCGAACCCCATGTTTCTAGGGCACGCATTACCTGATCAACGGACTTCGCCGTGTTAACCCGATACATCGCGGTGATCTCATCGCTCGGATACGCTGCGGCCCAGCGGAAGGTCAGGCACACCGGTTCCTGTGACTTCTTCTCCGGGAACCTGTAGGAGGTTGATGCCACCCGCGGAACGTCAAAGATCACCGGTGGATTCCGCATGAGATGGTGATCGGAGATCACCCTTGAGGTCTTCGTTGCACGGATGCTAATGATAGTATCTGGGGCTCCGGCAACATGAATCGTATCGGCAACAAACGTGAACTTGGTCTTTTTTCCCGCTGCATCAAGAAAGTAGTTATCAGGATTGGAGGAATCACACCGTTCCACAACGTAATCAACGTCATCGATCATGGCGTTAGTAAAGCCCCATGCCAGGTGATCATTGCGTCCGGAGAGAACAAGGGGCATTCCGGGAATGCTCAGTCCTACAACGTTGAGATTGGGTGCAGACAGGTGAACCTGATACCACTTTGCCGGTGCCGACGCACTAAGGTGCGGATCGTTAGCCACGATGGTACCGCCCTGTGGATTCTTCATCACCCAGCAGTTGCTTCCAAAGCCTGCACCACGAAGTCCAAGCCGCTCGCGGCAGTGAAGGATATTATCGCGAATCGCGCGGATGCTGCCGAGGTTCGGTGAAGTCGACGATATTGACGAGGACTCTTGCGGTATTGCTCTCGAAGGAGTATCAAGGGTGTCGAGGACATATGGACCGCGTTGATCTCTCGGTATGTAGTCTGCGATGAACATTGCACCGCGCTGGTGTTGGATCTGTGCATAGGTGATATCGCTCCAGAAACCTAGACTCAACTCAAAGGCCATCGCTCGTCCAAGCACGAGGCAGTCCTCCGGCGTCCACGGCTCGGGCTTGTACCCAAGTGCGTCAAACTCAAACGGAAGGTCGTTGCGGTTTTCTTCAATGTAGGAGTTGACGCCATCGCAGTAGGCCTCGAGGAGCTGCTTGGCCGTCTTACTTAGCAAGCGCTGATGCTGGCGGGCAATACCCTCTATGTTGAGGGTCCGCATGAACGCATCGAGCTGTACGCCTTCACTGCCAAAGATCTCCGCCGTACGACCCGTTGCCGAACGACGCCAGAAGTCCATCTGCCAGAGCCTGTCCTGCGCATGGGTATACCCTTGAGCAAACACGACATCGCGAATTGAGCGCCCAACGATGTGGGGAATGCCGAAGGAATTTCGATAGACACGAACGCTATCACGAACGCGCGCTTCTGTCTCGCGATAGGGCGAAGGATGACTCCGCGTTGCGAGCATAATGGCGAAGGCAATCACGCCAATCGAGATAACAACAACCGTCACCACCGTAGCGGTGATCTTAACCAGCAGCCGACGGATCATAGCCAGCGATTCTTCGTGTACCAGGCAACTGTTTCGCTGATTCCCTCATGCAGGGATACCTGCTGCTTGTATCCGATCTCCGACCGAGCCTTTTGGGTGCTACAG
>JBJTEQ010000126.1:0-4303 GCA_046092945.1 Kapaibacterium sp. (SeqCode) | reverse complement strand
CTTCTCCTCAAGCTCCGCGGTGCGCTGGTTGAGCATTCTGTGAAAGTCCTCCCACTTGGCTCGCGCCAATTCGCAATCCTCAACGGTCGTTGGGAAGTCCGGCAGTACTAACCGATGAAGACCCATGGGGTCCTGAGGCATGGGAAGGGGCCAGGCAACATCGTCGGCAGGGTAGCCAAGGCGGCGAAGGCGGGCGTCCTTCTCCGACGTAAAGCCCTGTTCCATGCTCTTCTTCAGACTCTCGGCCGCACCCTTTTTGTCGCCCCGCTGCTCCTGGATCTCGCTCTTGGTCTCGTTGGCCTTGCTGTGCTTTGGAAAGCGCTGTATGGCACTGTCGAGGAACTGCTCGGACTTCTTGATGTCGCCCAGACCGAACCACGCCTGACCAAGATTCGACAAGATGGTCGGGTTGCCCGGATAGGTGTCGTTGAGATATTGCAGCAGCGGAACAGCCGCGTGCTGCGCATCCATCATCGTCAGCAGCGCAGCGTAATTGTTCACGTTCTCGGCATACGAGGGGTCGATCATGCAGACTTTACCGGCGATCAGCACGGCCCACTCGGGCTCACCGGCCAGCCAGAGGCCCGTTGCCCCCTTGCCAAGCTCGGACGGATCAGATGTCTGCTGCTTCATCACCTCCAGCAGCTCGTCTGCCTGACCCTCACGAACAGATCCTATCGCCGAGGCCACAGCGGAATGCAGATTCTGCAGATAACCCGCCAGCGTCTCGGAGGTAGGGGGCGGAGGGATCGACGCCACCTTCTTGGCATCAAGGATTGGAAAGCCACCGCGCGAGTCCTTACCCGACTTTGCGATGGACAACGTCTGGTTCAGCTGCGATGCCGAAGGCAGCGAGATGCCCATCTGCTCCATCTCACGCTTCTGCTCCGGCGTCATCTTATCCAGCGCCTTCTACATCTTAGCCCGCATGGCCTCGAGCTCCTTCTGCGTCGGCATCTTCCGCGAAGAACTCTGACCAAAAACGGTAGCACTGGCCGCTGCAATGAGCAAGGCAAGAACGTGATAGCGCATTACGACTCCACGGGTACTGCCTACTGTGTAAAGCTCTTCTGCATCTGGCTACCGAGCACCGCCCCTTGGATAACCATCTGGACAAGGATGATCCCGATGATCGCGATGATGACTACGACCACATAGCTGGGCGTAGATATGCCATTTCGACGGGCATAGAGCAATCCGACAAAGATCATCCATCCTGTTACCGCAAATCCTGCGACACCTACAGCCAGCAATACCATCAATGTTGTCGGCTTACTGCTGATCGCGAGCGTGTTGGCCTGTATCTGCTTGATGGCAGGGAGAATGGCTAACGTAAGAGAATCGGTGGCCGTGATCGGTGTGTTGGTCTCCAGGCTTTGCTGGATCTCGATAACACGTCCCATATGTGGCGCGAGCGGGATCATGAGAATTTCGGACTGTCCGTACAAGCGCGCGACCTCCAGATCTACCTTGGCTAGGTTCGTCGTAGAGTTCACAAGTGCCGTCAGAATGACAACGACGCCTGCAACGTAGGCATACAGTGCAACGAATCTCTTAGCATCCACACGGTGCTTGACCACGCGAAACGCTATGATCACCGTTAGACACGATAGTGACAGCAGCAGCACCTTGAGCACGATGCCTGATCCAACATCCGCCAGAGCACCATCGGTACTGGGGATGACCTTGTTCGCAGACCACTCCGGAATAGCATAGGCGATCACCAGCGCAAGGACTTCGGCTACGATGAAGAAACGTATTCCTCGGGCCGAAACATCGGATTCGTCCTGCGATGTCTGAACTTCTTCAATGAGCTTACTCGGACTCGTTAGCGCGCTCATGAAGACGCTGAAAAACGACGGAAGCTCGGCAAACAGCTTCTCCAGAAAACTCTTCATCTTACCCTCCCGAATGTGATGCACGGGACGACGTGCGGCAGGACGCCCGAATCTCTTCGGAAAGATACTAAGGGTAGAGAAGTGATGGGGTTTAATGATCGAACATATTGCAACATAAAAGGGGTTATCAGTACGGTCATCCCTGCGAAAGGAAATCACGTTTCATCCGCTCGTAGGGTCGCAGCATACTGCGACCCTCCCTTCGTTTTATCCAGCCCCCTCGTCCCTATATTCGTCTGGCGGACATACTGCTGCTGTGGTCTCGTGGTGTACTGATGTCCATGTGCAGTGTTGGCGGGCAACACATCTGTTGGAGCGTTCTCGTGAAACACGATCTGCTCGGACAAATTCCTGACATGTTCTCGCGGGACAAACGCGAGCGCATCGAGCGTGTGATCCTCACCGTTGCGATTGTCAGCTTCCTTGTGCACCTGGCAGCGATCCTGCTTGTCTCTTCGGGAATCGTGACTACCGACCTGCCCGTGACGCTGCTGAGTAATCCGGTATCGGCGCTCTACACACCCTTCTCGTTCATTCTTGTCTACGAGGTCTACCTCCTTATTTACTATCTGCCGCAGTCCCTTAGTACGTATATCAACAAGCAGTACGAGATCATTCTGCTGATCATTATGCGTCGACTCTTCAAGGACCTTGCAAACCTGAAGATCTCGCCCGAATGGTTTTCCCTGAAGTACGATCTTCAATTCACGTATGACCTTGCCTCGACACTGCTCCTGTTCCCGTTGATCTATGTCTTCTCAACGCAAAGCAGATTGCGGTTCCGTCCGCCGACTGAGAAGACCGAACTTGGAAGTGGCACTAAAACCTATACCCGTATCAAAACGGTGATTGCATCAGGTCTTGTCCCGGTGGTGTTCTTGATGGCACTGTACTCATTGGTGACATGGCTTGTGGGCACCTTAACCGATGCAGCATCGCCAACATCAATTATTCAGGACATCAACGGGATTTTCTTCGAGCAGTTTTTCACGCTGCTTGTCATCGTCGATGTTGTCCTGCTGCTTGTGTCGTTCTACCACACCGACAAGTTTCATGTCATCATTCGCAACTCAGGATTCGTGATCTCAACAATCTTGATCCGACTGTCTTTCAACGTCGAAGGATTGATGAATAACATTCTTGTACTTGTAGCCGTGCTCTTCGGTTTGTGCATTCTGCTGATCTACAACCGGTACGAGCGTCGAGACGCGCAGTTGATTTAGATTTCGACAAGCTTGTCTCCACATGATTGCCTGGCTATTGCGTCGGATCCCCCGCCCCTTGCCTATGAAACACCTCTACATCGACCCCGACATTAGCAAGGCCGAGACGTTGCCGGGCTGGTTTTATCACGACGCTGACGTCTTCGAAGCCATGAAGGACAGGGTATTTGCGTCGTCGTGGCAGTGGATCGGTGATAAGAGCCTTGCAGCGCTGCCGAACACGGCTTATCCGTTCACCTTGCTGGATGGGTACCTGGGCGAACCGATGGTGCTGGTGCGCGCGGCCGATGACGCTCTGCGGTGCCTGTCGAATGTCTGCACGCACCGCGGTAATGTGGTGGTGCACAATCCGGGGCAGTGCAAGTACCTGACGTGCATGTATCACGGACGGCGCTTCCAGCAGGACGGGACGTTTGCCTCGATGCCGGAGTTCTCGCAGACACAGGACTTCCCGCGTCCGTGCGATAACCTGCACCGGTTCGACCTCGTTGAATGGGGCCCCTTTCTCTTTACCGGCATCGCCCCTACGTTCGATCTTCGCCAGGTGCTGTCGATCATGAACGAGCGCGTTGGCTTCTTGCCCCTTCACGAATTCGTGCATCAGCCCACGCTCAGCAAGGACTACCTCGTGAACGCCCACTGGGCGCTCTACTGCGACAACTATCTCGAGGGTTTCCACATTCCGTTTGTGCACCAGGACCTCAATGCTGTGCTGGATTATGGTCAATACACCACGGAGCTCTACGACCACTGCAACCTGCAGATCGGCTACGCCAACGATGGGGAAGAGTGCTTTGCCCTCCCGGAAGGTCACCCCGATTTCGGCAAGTCCATTGCCGCGTACTACTACTGGCTGTTCCCGAACATGATGTTCAACTTCTACCCGTGGGGACTCTCGATCAACATCGTAAAGCCCATTACGATCGAGAAAACAAAGGTCAGCTTTATCACCTACGTGTACGACCAAAGCAAGCTCCACTCCGGCGCCGGCGCTATGCTCGATAAGGTAGAGCGCGAAGACGAATACGTGGTAGAAAATGTCTTCAAGGGGCTCCGCTCACGTGTCTACACTGCCGGCCGCTTCTCCGTTACCCGCGAACAAGGCACCCATCACTTCCATCGGATGTTGGCGGAGCGCTTTGCGCAGGTTTGAGGTGCACAACGGCTAACATGGTATAAGAC
>JBJTEQ010000125.1:0-2775 GCA_046092945.1 Kapaibacterium sp. (SeqCode) | reverse complement strand
CGTTCTGCCGTGGTTGACGTCTGAAAGCCGGTCACCAAGCCCAAAACCGATCGCATCGATCTGGAAGTTGCGGTGCATGGCACGGAACTTTAAGTGGTTGTTGCCAACGATCTTCACGCCACTGGCTGAGACCACATTGTGGGTGATGAACAGGGGGCGAGTGTTCTGGTGTCCGAAGGGAGCGAACTCTCCTAAGTAGCTCATCAGCGAAGGGGATAGCTCGTTGAACTGAAGTTCAGCGTCGATAGTGAGCTCATGTTCAAGCTTCTCCGAAGCCAGGGCTACGGCGGCGATTTCATCGAGCCGCCGCTGCAGTTCCGGGATGTTTTCCACGTTCAGAGAGAGTCCGGCTGCATGGATATGTCCACCAAACTCGATCAGCAGGTCTTCGCACTGTTTTAGTGCATCATGGATATCGAACTGCTTCACCGACCGGGCCGAACCCTTGGCAATGCCGTCGATCGTTGTAAGCATGATCGAGGGGACATTGAAGCGTTCAACGAGGCGTGAGGCGACGATTCCGATGACGCCGGCGTGCCAGCTATCCTTGTGTAATATCAACGCCTTGCCGCTTTGATTGATGAGCTGCTCTTCGGCCATCTGGGCAGCTTCTTCAAAGGTATGCTCATCGATCGCCCGACGCTGGCGGTTGTCGTGCTCGAGTTCCTGGGCGATCTGGAAGGCGCGGAGTTCATCATCCTGCATCATCATTTCCACCGCCCGACGCGGGTCTCCCAGACGTCCGGCCGCGTTAATGCGAGGAGCCAGGCCAAAGATCACGCTCGAATTGGTGAGCTGTCCAAGGGGCAATCCGGCACAGTCGATGAGCCCCTTAAAGCCAGCTCGGGTGTAGGAGTTCAGAAGTTCGAGGCCAAAATGACTCAGGACGCGGTTTTCGCCCACGAGCGGTGCGATGTCGGCGGCACTGGCAATGGCTGCAAAGTCCAAATACTCATAGGCCATTTCCGGGTATCCCTGACGTTCGCTCAGGGCCTGGATAAGCTTAAAGGCAACGCCGCAGGCTGCCAGCCCCTTAAACGGATATTCGCATCCCGGTTTAATGGGGTCCAGCAGTGCCAGACACCCGGGGATCTCCTCGGCTGCCTGGTGGTGGTCGCAGACGATCACATCTATGCCGAGCGAACGGGCATGATCAACGGCCTTGGAGGCCGTTACGCCAACGTCAACCGTGACAATGACCGTTGCTCCGGCCTGATGGGCACGGTCAACAGAAAGGGGGGTAAAGCCAAAACCTTCTTCCAGGCGGCTCGGGATATGATAATCCGCCCGAGCTCCGATCCTGCGAAGGAAGTGGAGGGACATAGCAGTACTGGATGTGCCATCAACATCATAGTCACCGTGAATCCATATCAGTTCGCGGGCCGCAATGGCCTGCACGATACGGTCCACGGCCACCTCCATGCCATCCATAAGCCACGGCGAGTGGAGATGATCCAATGACGGTTCGAAGAACCGTTGAACGTCATCAACAGTTCTCATCCCTCGTCCAACCAGCACACGGGCGATCGGAAGGGGGATTGAAAGTCTGGAGGTTATGGTTTGGACGGCATCTTCATCAGTACATTCCCGGGTAATCCACCGGTAGTTCAAAATGATCCTGTTAATTTGAAAACAAACTGCGGCCAAGATACGATTTCAGAAAGGCATAACCAATGACCCACCGACGGGTGACGGCGTGAGCCGACGGGGCGACGGACATCCGGACGAGGAAGCCGACGAGCCCGGACTGCGCAAGCGCAGCCGGCTTGAGCGTCGACTCCTCGATAGAACCCGCACACGGGTCAAACAGGGTCAGGAGCCCCCTCATGGGGCACTTCAAGGCGTGGTCATCACGCCCGTGGGGCCGCGCTGGGTAGTTGCCGTTGGCGATGAGCTGGTGATCTGCACTGTGTCGGGCATTCTTGACGCACCCCATGAATCAAGTCTGGTCGTGGTCGGTGATGTGGTGTGGACACTGCCAGACCAGGCAGTTACCGCCGAGGGTGACCGCTCGGGTGTGATCGTCAAGGTCGAACAGCGCCTGACGGTTCTCTCACGAAAGGTTGCCGGACGGGAGCGTCGAGAGCAGGTGCTGGCGGCAAACGTGGACGCGATGGCCATTGTGATGTCGTGCACGCAGCCGGACTATAACAAACGTCTCATCGACCGGTACCTGATCGCGGCTGACAAGGGGGACCTCGAGCCGCTGATCGTCATCAATAAGCTGGACCTTTTCGACGAGGAGTATCACGAGGATGTGATGGACGACCTAAGGGTGTACTGGGAGGTCCTCGGCATCCCGGTTATTCTCACCAGTGTTGCCACGGGGCTCGGCATGGCGGAATTGGATGAGATCCTGCGCGACCGCATGACGCTGCTCTCCGGACCCTCTGGCGTGGGGAAGTCCTCCATCATCAATGCCTTCAGTGACCTCCAGCAGGCCGTCGGTGACATTTCCCGGAAGTACGAAAAGGGACGTCACACCACCACCGCCGCCATCGTCATCCCGCTCCGCAACGGCGGCTCGGTCATCGACACCCCCGGCATCCGCGAACTCGCCATCTTTGAGCTTGGGACCGACGAGCTCCCGTTCTACTTCGAAGAGTTCGCCCCCTTCGCCGAATCATGCCGGTATACACCATGCTCCCACACCCACGAGCCCGATTGCGCCGTCAAGGCAGCCGTCGAGCAGGGCCTGATCGATGAAGAACGGTACGTGTCATATCTGAATATCAGAGCGGAGACGAGTGACAAGTGACGGGAGATGTTGTGCCG
>JBJTEQ010000124.1:0-2562 GCA_046092945.1 Kapaibacterium sp. (SeqCode) | reverse complement strand
TCGAGACACTGATTGGAACGTCCTGTACGGCCTGCACGCGCTTGTTCGCTGTAACAACAACTTCCTGTTGACGACGAGTGGAAACATCGATGCGAATTTGACCAACGTCAACGTTTGATGAATCACCACCAACGGACAGCTGCGCCTGAGCATACCCAACGAACGATACCCGAAGATGCACGGTATCCTGCTTGATACAGCGTAGTAAAAAGCCCCCTGACGACGATGTATATGCTCCACGGCTGGTGCCTACCTGCTGCACTGTGGCTCCGCGAAGGGGCTTACTGGTCTGTGCATCGACAACATTACCGACGACCGTCACGAATCCTGGCGTGGCCTGCTGTGATCTCTGCGCATGTAGGTCCACCCTGCCGCCAAGCAATAGCGCGCCGAATACAAACGCCATCATCAATTGTTGTAGCATGGCTCGTGTCATGGGAATGGCTGCGGAGGAAGGCTATCGAAGCCCACTCGGAAGTCGAGATTGATCGTACCACCTGATGGCACCACGATACGACCAGGTTGTGTTGGATCACCCGTAGGCGCATAGACATCGAGCATCAGCCAATCGGTAAGAAAACTCGGACCGTTTTGCATGGCAACAACCACGTATTCAAAGGTCCGGGGCGTTCCGAGCACTTCGAGTACGTAGAGCGTTGAATCCTCAAACGTCGGGAGCATCACGGGGCTAAAAGCCGCCGTCTGCTGCACAACGGCCGAGACAACGTCTTCACGAAGTTTCGGCTTTTTTTCAAACGCCACGACGCGCAGGTCATAAATGCTGTCCTTGGGCCAGGAATTCTTCCCGCCGATGTATCTAATCGTTCCTCGCAGTCCGGTAAAGGGGCGAATGGCATCGGGATCTATGCCGCCACAGCCTGTGATCAGCAGCAGGGCTGCCCAGCAAAGCAGGACGATGGTCAATGACGGTACGACGATTTTACGCATGCGGCGAACATACAGCGATGACCAGCACCGTGCAATACGCCCGTCGATGCGAGGCTATATTGCGCCGCGATGATCAGGATCTATTCTCCTTCAGCATCCAGAGAACTTGATGCCCGCTGCATTGAAGCTGGAATCACCGAGTCTGCGTTGATTACGATGGCGTCAACAGCCGCTGCCGAAGAGATCCGTCAGATCCTTGGTCAGCACGCGTCTGATTCGTCCCCTCGCCGAAACATCCTAGTCGTATGCGGCCCGGGAAACAATGGTGCTGACGGCCTAATGATCGCCGGAATGCTCAGTGATGCCAATTCAGTCACAGTCGTCATTCCGAATGCCTCCTCAGCGGTATCGGCTGGATACAGTTTTGCCCTAGAACATCTACCGGATGACGTACGACGGGTTGATCATCAGCATGCACAGGACCTACATTATCAGGCCTTTGATACCGTGATCGATGCGCTCCTCGGCACCGGGGCACGGCAGCCCCTTTCCGATGAGTTTCGACGACTCACCGGGATCATGAATACATGCAGCTCGCAGCGCATCGCCATCGACATACCGACAGGACTCGACGGCCTGACGGGGGAAATTGATCTTGGTGTGGCGAGATGTCACCATACCGTAACCATGGAAGGCCTAAAGCCGGGAATGCTTCGTCTGCAGGGTCCTGATGTCTGCGGCCGCGTCCATGTCGTGTCCATTGGTGTGCCTGATGTGCTTTCCGAATCTGCCTCGGACGGCGCAGTGCTTGAATCTGACGACATTGCTAAACTTCTCCCTGTGAGAACCCGAGTGTCATCGAAATTCGACTACGGGCACGTACTCGTCATCGGTGGTTCATTGGGTATGCGAGGAGCCCCCTCCATGACGGCTCATGCAGCACTATCGATCGGTGCGGGAATGGTAGAACTTGTGACACCATCGGTGCACCCGCTGACTCCGCGCGAAGTGATGACGCATACTGTGGGTTGCCAGAGCGATGGTACAATGAGTAGTGATTCGTTCGATGCCATCATGCGTCGTTGCACGCGTGCGACGGTTATTGCCATTGGTCCAGGCCTGGGCTCAAACCCGTCAACGATTTCTATGATGTCCAAAGTGATCGATGCGATACCAAAGAATGTGACGGTCGTGCTCGATGCAGACGGGCTGCGTTGTCTTTCAATGATCTCGCCGCACAGAGGCAATATGATTTTAACGCCGCACCTTGGTGAGCTAGCACGCATCCTGAACACCAGTCGCGAGATGATCGCCCGTGACTATGTTGAACATGCGACATCAATCGCAACGGCGCATAACGCCGTTGTACACATCAAGCATGTGCCGCCGGCTACGTGCACTCCCGGGCACGTCACCTACCTACAAAAGGGCAACCCTGCATTAGCAACTGCCGGATCGGGGGACGTTCTTACGGGCATCATTGCCGGACTTAGTGCTCAGGGAATGTCAGCCTATGACGCCGCACGATGCGGTGCGTGGCTACATGCATCGGCAGCAGATGAGATTGTCAGGTCAACACAAAAGGTGAGTATCATGGCCACAGACCTCATCGAAGGTGCAGCAAATCTACGTGGAGAGCTTACGGCCTCTCGGTGGTAACCTTGTCCTTCATAC
>JBJTEQ010000123.1:0-2055 GCA_046092945.1 Kapaibacterium sp. (SeqCode) | reverse complement strand
GAGGAGAAGTATGGGCACAGGGGGCATTGTTTCGAAGAGGATAGCACGATACGCGGTGAAGATTCGCTCACCGAAATTACAGCAGTTGCTACGATCGACGATGACACGCGCAGACCGGGAGAGGTCTGTTCTTTCAGCTCTCTGATGCTTGGTAAAGCTGAGTACAACGAAGTGTTTGCCCCATGCGCTTAGAGACGGTAGCTAAGTTCGAGGGTAGCCACACAGGCGCGCGTGAGACCGTCGGCGCGGACCTTGCGCACTACGAGCGGAGAAGCAAGATCGAGCCGAAGGTTGAAGCGCTCGGAGATGGGAGTCATGGCCGCCAAGGCAACGTTGAGCGTCAGACCGCTGGAACCCTCGACGTTGAGGTTCATCACGCGGTCGCCCTGGACGCGGTAGATAGCCAGCACTGAAGGTGCGAGATCAACTCCACCGACCTCGAAGCGGCGGCTTACCCGCAGCATTGCGTCGTCTCCGCGCCGCAGCTGGTGCGATGTGAAATACCCCAGGCCCTCATCGTGGTATGCGTTGCTGTTACGATCAACGACAACTCGCTGATACCCAGCGGCAAGCGTCCACTGATCGATGATCGCCGACGCACCCACAACAAGATCTGTGGTCCCCAGTCCGGTCTGATACGGCATGGGCAATGCCTTGCCGACCGACCTTTCGGCATTGGTTGTACCAGTGGCTATGCGCACACCGGCCGTCAGCCCCATCTCCACAGCATCGTGCCGATAGAGACTGTGCGAGTAGTTGATACTGGCATCGCCAAGTCCCTCATTCGTGCCAAGCGAACCACTGGCACGCACCAGCGGTATCGATGCCCGCAAGGTTCCATGCTCGAACAGCGGCAACGACACCTCAGGTACAACATGAA
Source organism: Kapaibacterium sp. (SeqCode) (assembly GCA_046092945.1). Lineage (GTDB taxonomy): Bacteria > Bacteroidota > Ignavibacteria > Kapaibacteriales > Kapaibacteriaceae > UBA10438. The sequence goes on along the minus strand of JBJTEQ010000123.1, from coordinate 1,175 downwards.
GGATCGTTACGCCCTGCTCTCCAATTCCAACACTACCCGAGAGCGACGTGTGAAGAGATCTCTGTTGCGCCGTCACTACCGCACCTGCACGCATGTTCCCCATCGTACAAATGCCCGCATCGCTGCACCCCTGAGCTCGCAGAGAAGGGGCTCCAGCACAACACATTGCCGCAATCATCACGATGCCACCAATAACCGCTGATCTCAACATCAGTCCTTCGTTTGCAAAACACGAAATGCATGATCGCCGTGAACGTCGAAGATACTACATGTGCTGCCTGAGCGTAGTCGCACGAGGCAATGCGGAACCGTCGCGATTCCGGCCGTCTCGGCCAGACGCATGGTCAGGTGCTCAACCTCCGGCAATCCGGGATACCGTTCGGTAGGGGGCTTAAGGACAAAGCCGCCCCAGAGGCCGACGATCGTAAATCTCTTTGCGATAGCACCGCTTCCAGCACTCGTAAGGTGCAGCGATAGCTTGGGCTGCACGCCCGTAACAACCGTCTGACTTCGCAGCACATCCGCAGCAAGCGTTGTGATGTCATCCTCGGAATATGGCAGCTCCGGTGGATGCGCTGAACAAAACATGCTCGCGAACATGATGGATGATAGTCACGCTCACCTTCGCCGAGGGCGCCATAGCATGATAGGCATCTGCTTGTGGTTCATCCTCTCGCACTTCTTCAATGCTCACGGCGCCGATGCAATCTCGACAGCACGCAAGCAGAAGCCCCATCCTATCACGTGGATCGAGCTTCCAGTTCTTCTCCGCAATGTCCAGCAACCATCCATCGGGAATCAAGCCATCGAAGAACGCAAACAGCTCACGCTCTGCGTGATACGGGGCTTGACGTACGGGTAACGTCAGGCTCACCGGACGGACGTCTGATCTTTGCGCGTAACTGGAATCATACACAAAGTGATAGCCCGACTCATCCTCGCTGAGCCAACCTGCTGTTTCGCCTCCGACCCTTACACGTGCTCTTCGCATACTCATTCATCAACATTGCGTTTGATGGGGACTGCGCCAACTTCATAACCAAAGAGCCACAACACCTGGTTGACTTTATCAAGCCGCAGCGTCTGCTTGCCCTGCTCTAACTCGCGAATAAATCGCAACCCCACGCCGGCCTTCTTAGGCAGCTCCGGCTGCGTTAGCTTTACGGCCCTGCGCC
>JBJTEQ010000122.1:0-11962 GCA_046092945.1 Kapaibacterium sp. (SeqCode) | reverse complement strand
TCGAGCCGGGAGGGGGCGGGATTGGGGTGGAGTTATCTTGCATGTCTATGACCCTGGAGATTGTTCATCCGTACCGTTGTGTGAATGCGCGTTTGACCCGACCATGCGCCGTCGGGTTTCGTCATGGGAGAACAAAATGCTAACCTATGACCTGCCATCCGAGCGGATCGCCATGCATCCGCTGTCCGAACGCGATGCCAGCAAATTACTGGTCTGGCGCGGTTCAGAGGTCGCAATTGAGCATACGACATTTCGACGCGTCCCGGAGCTGCTGGCACCGGAATCAATGCTCGTGGTGAACCAGACCCGCGTGATCGCCGCACGGCTGACAATGCGCAAGCCCACTGGCGGTCTGGTGGAGGTGCTGGTAACGGACCCCGTAGCCCCGTCAACAGACCCCGCCGTGGTCCTTGCATCGCGCGAAGCGTCGGTATGGCGCTGTCTTATCGGTGGACGCAACGTGCTGCCCGGAATGGTCCTCACGAGCGATCACGGGTCGCTGACGATCACCGTTCGTGAGCGGTCATCCACCGAGGGCATTGTTGAACTCTCCTGGGAAGGGGGCTCAACACTTGCCGAGGTCATCGAGCACCTCGGAACGATACCGCTACCGCCCTATATCCAGCGCGAAGTGGAGCAGGCCGACGAGGAGCGCTACCAGACGATCTATGCCAGTGAGAACGGCTCTGTGGCCGCGCCAACTGCCGGACTACACTTTACGCAGCGCGTCATGGATGACGTTGCATCACGGGGGATCAATCTTGCAAAGGTCACCCTGCACGTAGGACTTGGCACCTTCCGTCCCGTGGAAGCGCAGGATCTGAAGGACCACGTGATGCATAGCGAACGTATCGGCATAACGCGGATGAATCTCGAACTCATTGCCAGTGCTGCTGAGCGTGGCACGATGATCACAGCCGTTGGTACCACCTCGATCCGCACACTCGAATCGGTGTTTCTCTGGGGTGCACGACTGGTGCGCGATGGTGGCATAGCTGCGTGTGATATCGCGGTGGGGCAGTGGGATGCCTTCGATAATTCACTGACTGGTATTGAACGTAGAACGGCCCTGCGCCGCGTAGCGGAATGGATGGATGAGCATGGTATCTCGACTCTCTGGGGGGCAACGCAGCTGATGATAGCGCCGGGCTGCCGCGTGAGCTCAGTTGATGCACTCATTACGAACTTTCACCAGCCCGGGAATACGCTGCTGGCGCTGATCGCCGGGTTTGTTGGCGATGCGCACTGGCGCACGATCTACGATGCGGCGCTGGCGAACGACTATCGCTTTCTCAGCTATGGTGATTCGTCGCTCCTGTTTCGTCAGGGCTACAGGGGCTGACGTCGCACAAGCTGCACGGTACGTGGCATTAGAGAGATAACTCGCATGCCACCGGGTGCCGTCACCGTCGGCAGAACAATGCCGTACGAGTTTGCATCGGTGATCTCTGCCCGCAGGTCAGCACTTGTGATAGATGCAAGATCATCGACGCCCCCTCGCAAGGTCACGCGAATACGTGCTGGACGGGCAACAAATCCCGCGTCGATAAGGCGTTGAGACAGCGTGATCGGAACGTCATGCACGTCGATCTCGGCAAGTTGCTGCACCGTGATACGAACCCGAACGGACTTCGGCATCACGTCAACCATGGAAGCCAGAGAGTCGCTCATTGGCACTTCGATGGTGGTGCTCTCGTGCACATCGTCAAGCATGATACGCTTTGTGGTCCAGTGGGTAAGGGGCGCTACAACGTCGTTGACGCCTTTGAGCGTTGCACTCGCACGATCCGGCGTCGGTGCGGTGGTCATGATAAATCCCGGACGACAGCTGATGGAATGGGCAACGGTAAGCGGGACGCTTTTGATCACCGGTGTTCCAGTTCGCACGGTGATGTCAACGGGTGAAACGCTCACAACGCGCACGCCGAGCGCGCCGGCAATAGTGCTCAGCAGAGCCCCAGTCCCGATCTGAAAGGCACTGGGATCGGTTGGTGATTGTTCCTCGAGTGCAAGGGTGCAGGTGTCCGGCTGATTGAAGATGCGAAAGTTGGCAATGCGCAGTCCTGTGGTGCGAACGCGCACGGTAATCGTTGCCGGCACAGCCGAAATGATGTTCTGTCCGGCAGGGGGCATCACAGCAATCGGCACGTCAATGTCGTCCTCATACGTCCGCGTAAGCGTAACGTACGTCCACAGCCCGCAGGCCATGAGCACGGACACGAAGAGCGTCAGGACGTTTGATCGGCGTGCAGCCAAGAGAGGTCTCGTGGATCGTGAGTAAACCGTGCGCGGAGCTGCTCGCGACGCTGGACAAGATTCGAGATGTGAAACATCTGCCGCTTGCGTTCATCCATATCTGCCATCTGCTCCAATGCCTGTGTGGCAAGATCGATGCGATGATGCACACGGTGGATCTCAATGCTGAGCAGCGCATCGCGGATACTGCGGTGCACCTCGTATTCCGGTACCTCTACATCAAACTGCTTCCACGATGTGCTCGGCGTAGAAGCCGCAAACATGATGTCGGCTACTTCGCGTCGCTCATCTGTACTTAGCGCGGGATCGTGCAGGGCATGGTCAGCCCCGTTCCCGCGCTCATCATCACCAGCCATGATGCTGCGGAAGATCTTGCGTCCGCCTTCGCTCCAGAATTGCTCTGCCGTGATGTTCGCCTCGTGAAGCAGGATTGCCAGTCCATCGTGCGCCGTGAGCGCAACGCGGATCAGCTCTCGTTCCGACGGCAGAAGAGCCGCCTTGTAGGAGAGTGCTGCTGGAGCCGGTGCTGCGTTTGCACTGCTCGTACTGCTTTGCTGCATGCTTTGGGAAGGGGCTCCTTCCCTCCCGGACGGGCGCGACGGAGCACCTGTTGTGATGCGACGCAGTTCTTCCGAAAGCACCTGCTCGTTTAAGCGAAACGCCTCGGCAAGATCGCGCACAAGAAAGGGGTGACGCAGGGAGTCCGGCACAGAGGCGATCCACTCAAGCATCACGCGTACGGCCCGTGCCTGCTGTGTGGCATCATCGAGCTGACCCGTCGATCGTAGGCGGTCCGTCTGATACGTCAGCCACGAAACGGCTCCACCGATCAGGGGGCGGAGCGCATCAGCCCCCTGATCGCGAACGAGCGAATCGGGGTCGGTGCCAGCCGGTAGGACAACGCATCGAACGTCGAACCCAGCAGCCAGGCCAAGCTCGATACCCTTGGTAATGGCTTTCTGTCCGGCCTCGTCACTGTCGAACACCAGAACGATGGCATCCGCGAAGCGCTTCAGAATGCGCAGGTGGTCGGGCGTGAGCGCCGTTCCGGAGCTTGCGACAACATTCGCGATGCCTGCCTGATGAAGCGTGATGACGTCGGCCTGACCTTCTACAATGACCGCGGTTCGGTCTGCCTGAATGGCTCTCTTGGCGCGATCAAGGCCGTAAAGAAGTTTGCTTTTCTCAAAGACGATCGACTGTGGGGAGTTGACGTACTTCGGCTGACCCGGATCATCGGTCAACGTCCGTGCACTGAAGCCCACTACGCGTCCGCTCGAGTCGGCGATCGCAAACATGGCGCGTCCACGGAACCTGTCGTATGTCTTGCCATCCTCGCGAGTTATCACCAGTCCGGCATCCACGAGGTGTTCGATTGCAAAGCCCCTTGACTGAAGGTGTTGCATTGTCGCATCCCATGCCGCCGGCGCTGCACCGAGACGAAAGTCCGTGCAGGTCTGCTCGGTAAAGCCACGCTTTTTGAAGAACGCCCGAGCCGGAGCTCCGTCCGACGACTCGAGAACCTGCTGATAGAATTCCGTTGCCTCGCGCAGAGCTCGCATCGCGTTGTCCTGCCGAGCAAACTCGCCTGTGGGGTCCTCCCGTCGTTCCTCCGGAATGTCGATCCCGGCCCGCTGTGCCAGGTGCCGCACGGCATCCACAAAGCCCATGTGCATGTGCTGCTCGACGAACGTGATAACGTTGCCGGCCTTGCCACACCCGAAACACTTGAAGATGCCCCGTTCGGCATTCACGTTAAACGACGGCGTCTTCTCCTTATGGAACGGGCACAGACCAATAAAGTTGCGGTTGTTCTTCCGCAACTTCACGTGCTCGCCGATGACATCCACGATGTCCGACTGCTGCCGCACCTGCTCGATAATGTGTTGGGGAATCCGCATGAAGCAAGTTACGGCTTCGTCATTCCCGCGAAAGCGGGAATCCATGCGCGGTGTCGTCATTCCCGCGAAAGCGGGAATCCATGCGCGGTGTCGTCATTCCCGCGAAAGCGGGAATCCATGCGCGGTATCGTCATTCCCGCGAAAGCGGGAATCCATATCCTTTAGCAGGCATGACGAAGATGGATCCCTGCTTTCGCAGGGATGACGATCTTCCCTCATCTGCGCCAACGTCTTTCCCGTTCGTGGGCAGACGGCGTCGGGGATGAGGTCGCAGGCGGGTTGGAGAACGAACAGGCGCTCGTGCATGCGAAGATGGGGGATATGAACATCGCCTTCATCGTAGATGAGGTTGCCCACGAGAATGACGTCGATGTCGATCTCGCGTTCGTGCCAGCGCTCGCGCTGCTGGCGTCCGAGCTGACGTTCAATGTCTTTGCAGGCGTCGTGAATCTCGCGGGCAGACGCGCTGCTGAGGCCAACAACGGCGCAGTTGAGAAAGTCTGGCTGCTCGGTAAAGCCAACCGGTGCCGTCTGGTAAAGGGGCGAAACGCGAACGTCCTTTAGAACGGTCTGGCTGATGAGTTCAATCGCTCGGGCAATTGTTGTGCGCATGTCACCGATGTTGGCGCCCAGCGACAGGAGAACGGTGTGCATGCCCCCTTAGGCCTCGCGAACGAGCGTGATCTCTGTCTCGACGTGATCGAGGATCTGCTGGATCGGAACCGAGAGCTTGCGCACGCGGATGGTAACCTGGCGGACGATCTCCATGCGATCGAGAATGCCGGAGGCGATGTCCGAGGCAAGTGTCTCAATGAGCTCACAGCTTTCGCCGTTCATATACTCGTTGACGATAAACAGCAGGTCTTCGTAGTTCACCGTGTCGCTGATGTCATCGCTGACGATCAGCTTCACCGGATCGAACCACACATCAACGTCCACCTGATACCGCCCGCCCAGATTGCGCTCTTCTTCACGTACACCGTGAAAAGCAAAGTATTCGGCATTCGAAACAGAGATGCGAGCGAGCGAGGAATGACGCTTCATGGGGCTTTGTGGGGATATGACGTGATGGAAAGGGACCCGAAACTACCCTTGATTTCGGTAATTTCCCGAAAATCAACGGTGAAAAATCATGGCAATGAAGCAACATCTCGTCGACGCGTTTAACGCGCAGATCCAGGCTGAATTTCAAAGTGCGTATGTCTATCTCGGCATGGCAGCCTGGTTCACAGAAAATAACCTCCCGGGCTTTGCGCAGTGGATGCGTGTGCAGTGGGAAGAAGAAACGCAGCATGCAATGAAGCTGTACGACTTCCTGCACAATCGCGGGGAGAGCGTTACGCTTCGCCCCCTGGCAGCACCCGGAAGTTCATATACATCGGCGCTTGACGTGTTCGAGCACGTCCATTCGCACGAACAGTCGATAACCGCTAGCATCAATGCGCTGTATGAACTTGCATTGACGGAAAAGGATTTGCCGTCGCAGATCGTGCTCCAGTGGTTCATCAACGAACAGGTAGAGGAAGAGGCACTCGTGATGGAGATCATCGAGCGTCTGAAGCTCGTTGGTTCTGATGGACCGTCGATCTATCTGCTGGACCGACAAATGGCCACGCGGACGCCGGGTCCGGAAGAGGCCTGAGAATTCTCCATGGTTGACCTTTCGCACCAGCGTTTGCAGTCCTACCTTCACAGATTGAAGGGGGCGGAGATCGCCGTTATTGGCGATGTGATGCTCGATCGGTATTACTGGGGTTCTGTCACGCGCGTGTCGCCCGAGGCTCCGGTTCCGGTGGTGGACGTCGACCGTGAGACGGCGCACCTTGGTGGTGCCGCGAATGTGGCAACGAATCTTCTTGCGCTTGGTGCAAGCCCCCTGCTCATTGGTGCCATTGGTCTGGATACCAATGGCATGCTCATCAAGGAGCTATGCTCTCAGGCAGGATTGTCTCCGGAATACCTGGTACACGTTGATGATCGTCCGACGACCACCAAGACGCGCGTTATTGGCAACGGCCAGCAGATCGTGCGTGTTGACCATGAAGCAAAGTCATACATCGAGGCCGATCCCACGGCGCAGATCGTGGAGCGAATTGCTTCACGTGAACACCTTCGGGGCATCATTCTCGAGGATTATGATAAGGGGCTTCTGTCCCCCTCGATGATCCACACGATCACCGAGCACGCTATTTCGCGAGGTATCCCGGTGTTTGTGGACCCCAAGCGACGTCACTTCCTCGACTTTCAGCGCTGTACGGTCTTTAAGCCGAACCGTAAAGAAGTTTCCGATGCGCTTGGTGTGCCATTGCGCACGCTGGAAGACGTGCAGAACGTTGGTCTCGATCTGCTGGATCGCCTCGCCTGTGAGAGTGTTCTCATTACGCTTGGGGCCGAGGGCATGATGCTGATTCAGCGTGGGAGCCAGCCACAGCGCATTCCAACGCGGGCACGCAAGGTTTCGGATGTTTCTGGTGCCGGCGATACCACCATCGCTACACTGGCGGCAATGGTCTGCAGCGGAGCAAGTGTGGCGGAGGCCGCTACGCTGGCGAATGTTGCGGCAGGTTACGTGGTAGGGGAGCCGGGAATCGTGGCGATAACATCGGACATACTTTCGGCGGCCGTCGATGCCATGGGCGATGAGGCCGTGTCATGATCGTCACAACTCCTGATGAACTTGTCGCGCTTGTCAACCAGCTTCGCGAGAGTCACCCACGTGTGGTGTTTACAAATGGCGTCTTCGACATTCTTCATGCCGGACACACAACGTATCTCGATGCGGCGCGAGCTCTCGGCGACGTCCTGGTTGTTGGACTCAACACCGATGCATCCGTAAAGCGTCTCAAAGGTCCGGAGCGCCCCATTAACACCGAAGCAGATAGAGCAACCGTCCTGCAGGCCTTGCGTTCAGTGGATCACGTCGTTCTCTTCGAGCAGGACACGCCATTAGATCTGATCACGATGATCGTACCGAACGTTCTTGTGAAAGGGGGCGACTACACCCGCGAGACGATTGTCGGTGCAGACGTTGTGGAGGAGCACGGTGGGCGGGTAGTAACGATTCCGCTTGTTGAGGGGCGATCGACCACCAACGTGATCACTCGCGCGCGAAGCGTTTAAACCAGACTTCGCCGATGCTGATGCTGGTCATGAACCGGCCAAAGTACTCCGAGAGTCCGGATGATGGGCCACGCCAGCCCCCTTGCAGAGCAAGGTCAACAGTTGCAGCAGATCCGACGGGGAAGTCGATTCCGAATGAACCGAAGTACTCGACCACGTCGAGCCCGTTCGCCTGGTAGTACTGACGCTGATAGGCCAGACCCGCACGATACCCAAGTTTATCGAAGAACGTGGGGGCATAACCGGCAGCGGTCTGATTTAGCCCGACCGACACACGCATGAACTGTCCGAGCGTAGCCCACTGCGGCACGTTCATCGTTATGCCAGACATGTCCGCCGACTCAACATCTGCGCCGAGTGTTGTCCGTCCGGCATGAAACGAAACCCCAATGCCATAGCTGAAGGGCAGTCCAGTCGTGTATGACGAAGAGGTGGTCGAATCGAAGTAGCTTGCCGTTCCGACATAGCCAACCATGCTGCGTGTGACGGTGTAGGAGGCGTCGGCACCGTTGGAGACAAAGGCGCCGGCCGACCATGACGTGTTCGGTTGGAAATAGAGTCCGGCCCGAAGGAGTGTGCCGCGGAAGTCGTAATTGCGAAGTGTCTCCAGACGCTCAGAGTACACGGCTGATGTTACTTCTTCTTTGTGCGAGGTAAGACCGAAGAGAATATTAGCTGATGCGCCGACGTAGAGAGATGGCATGATGCGGGTGGAGACGCCAAGCTGGATCGATGATACACCACCCGATCCTGTCTGGCTGCTCTTACCCACAACGGAGCCTGTGTCTTTAGTGGAGCCGATCGTGCGTTCAACGGCATAGCTCGTTCTGGAGTAGGGCACAACACCGAAACTCACGCCTAGTCCCAGCGAGGTGTCGATCGAGAACAGTCCGAGAAGTCCATCAACACCACTATTGTACTGTGAGGCTGATCCATCGCGGGCAGTGATCTGATGCTGCGAAAAGCGATAGCTCGCCTGCAGGCGAGTAAACGGAGAGATGCCCAGCAAAGCCGGGTTGACCGTATTGATGCCATGATCGTTCGGCATGGCAATCGACGTGCCGGCCATTCCATCATAGAGAGCGCCCGATGACAAGCGAAGATCTCCAAGACCGACCGTGGAGTAGTTGGAGCCCCCTTGCGAAAAAAGCACTGAGTATGGGGCCATCACGAGAACCATCAATGCAAGCAGGCGCATCATTTGGATCCCGTAGGAACAGTGTAGATCAGCGTCAGCCGCGGACGCAGGGTTGCATCTGCCGACGATCCATGAAACACCGTTCGATTCATTGTCCAGAACTCACTGCTGCCACTGGTGCGAATCGTGAACTTCGCTGGTTGGCGGTGTCGGCGCACGATGTCGATAAGTGGCCCAATGTTCGCAAACCGATACACGCCCGACGAATCAGACTTTGAATCGATGCTGATCCGCTGTCCGGTAGGGGGCTGATAGTCCAAACCGATTTTATCATCGCGTCCCAGCGAACCGATCACGCTCGACTTCCCGTCAACCGTCAGGCGAAGGTCTGCGCCCATGATGATTGCACCCGCAGGAAGCGAATCGAGGGAAACAGTAAAGCCTGCCTTGACGTTTCGCGATCCCTGAATGGTAAGCGACGTCGGTGCCGGATCGAGGTCGTTCACAAAACCGGAAACCGTCATGTCCAGATTATAGATGAACGGTATGGTGTCGTTGCGTTTACGGGCGATCACACGAAGACGCATTGACTGCACGCCCGAGGTGATGTTGCGGAACTGACGGATGTGACGCATGCCAGACGGCACCAGAGCAAACCCGTACACAAGTTTACGGGCCGCTGTATCGCGTGAGGCAACAATCCAGCGCTTGACAGTTGCCTGATCGAACGGAATGTTGATCACCGTGGAGTCCGGCACGATGCTTGGCATCGTCCCCGAGTACGTCGCTATCGGTTTATCGGCGGTCGAGTAATAGTCCGTCGACCCCGTGGCACTCCATATCGAATCCCATGTAACATTCGCCGGCCAGAACTTCTTCAGCTCATAGACGTTCAGGGAGAGTGTCTTGTCGAGCGTATCACCGATGCCGTACTGCTGCGGATAGATCTGCAGGTTCGCACTGGTGACCTCGAACGTTGAATCCGCGAACGAGGAATCGCCGGCGATTGCTGCCGGATAATTCAGGACTTCACAGAATACCCTTGCATCGGCTGTCGCTGTAGAACCAAGCAGAAAGTATGCTGAGTTCAGGAGAGGTAACTCTTGATGCGACGATGAAACGCCCCCTATCAGAGGTAGGGAATCTGTTGATGCCGCATAGATCTTATCGGTGCCAGGAATAAGTTCACTCCCAACGATCGACGGAGCGTCGTTACAGGAAGAGAGCAGCACAGCAAGACCAACGGTGGCAGCCAATTTGACTGCACCAAGCCAAAGAGAGCGATGCACGGTTACTTGGCGTCCTTGACCAGTGTGCGATAGAACTCGTCGTAACCTTTCGCTGATGCGCTCCAGCCCACAGGCACCGCCATAGCGCGGCGAACGATTGTATCCCACGTTGCCGGCGTTGCATGAAGGGCGGCTGCGCGCTTTACCACCTTGATGATCTCGGCCGCATCGGCCTTCTTCAGGATGAAAGCGGTGCCACTTGCGCCGTCGGCGGAGATGTCCGCAAGACCTTCGGCAATTCCGCCTACATCTGTGAGCATCGGAACAGTTCCGTAGGCAAGCGCGATACGTTGAAACTGACCGCTGTTTTCATGACGAGATGGCTTCAGCAGCATCGTGGCACCAGCCATAGCAAGATGAAGGAATTCTTCATCCATCGGCATACGCAGCGCCACCTGCTTGGGATGCTTCTTTGCGAGTGTTTCGGCTGACTTCTTCAGTGGCGTCGGCAGATCCGATGCGATGAGCACCTGAGCACCCAGCTTGACGAGGTCTGCGACAGCAGTAATAACGCTGTCGGCCCCTCGGTCTTCACGTAGGGGGCCGGCAAACAGCACTACCATCTTCGATCCGTCGACCTCTAGGCCTGCTGCCTTCTGCAAGGCTTCGCGCACTGTTGACTTATTGGACGGGTCTTCTGCGTCAAACTTCGGACGGATGTTCGCATCGATCTTCGGATTCCACTGCAGCAGATCAATCCCATGATTGATGCCGACAAGGGGCTTCTTGTTTAATAGCTGTGCCCAGTTGTCTTTGAACTCCTTCTGCGCCATCAGTTGCTTGGCATACCCAGGGGAGAGAGTTGAGACGCGATCAGCGTAGGCCATGCCGATACGCGTAAAGTTCATCTTGTTCTTGTAGCGGGCATGCTCGAGAACATCATCAGTAAGGCCGGTCTTCTTTAGCGACTTTGCAGGAAAAACACCTTGGTCCTCGAAGTCCGTGATCGTGAAGACCACCTTTGTCTTCTTGAACTCCTGCTCGTATCGTGTGCGGATATAGGCAGGGATCAGGGCTGTCTGCCAGCCGACGCAGTGAATGATGTCGGGGAACCAGCCAAGGAGGAGGCAGGTTTCCAGAACAGTGCGGTTGTAAAAGATAAACCGTTCATCGTTGTTAGCGAACGCAGCGCCGCTGGTGATGTCGTGCTCGATACCCTTGTTTACGTCCAGGTAGTTGGAGTTTGTTGTGATGTACGACTGTACCTTCACGCGAGGGTTGTTGATCGAGCTAGACTTCACCGTTGCGAGATGTGCATCTTCTCCAACTGGGATAGGGATATCGCGCAGGCGGTTGATCTCGTGGATACGATTTTTCCGTTCGGAAATGAATCCGTACTTCGGCATCATCGCGCGGATGTCGTGCCCGACCTCTCGAACACCCAGCGAATGGGCATAGCAGAGATCGGCGAACTCCGACGTTTTGATAAATGGATAGATCTCGCTCGTTACGAACAAGATGCTGAGTGGCTTCGCCATGAAGTTCGCTCGTAAAAGTACGTCAATACTCCCGGTCAAGTTTTCAAAAATACAGTTGAAATGCGCGCGCTCGACGTTATCCACATGGACGTCGAACATTTTTATCGCCAACCAGCAAACTTTTTTGCTGCACCCTTGCAGATTAAACTTTTCCCCGTATGTTTGTGGCCCCTGAGCGCGACACCGCGCAACGGAGTTGGCCAGAAGGCACCGCAGCAGGCCTTGAGCATGCAGCGGTTTTTCGTCTGAAACCAGCGGTGTTCTTTGACAACAGGAAGGAAAACAAGAAACCATGCAAGGGAGGCAAAGAGATTTGCCTTCCACAGTAGGGTAGGTTAACCACCTACCCCCGTCATGAGCTCTGAGCCGCACGGCTTGGAGAACATGCGATCGATTCGGAAAACAACACAAATTGAAACAGCATCAAACAACTTCTACAACGGAGAGTTTGATCCTGGCTCAGGACGAACGCTGGCGGCATGCCTAACACATGCAAGTCTAGGGGTAGCAATACCACTGGCGCACGGGTGAGTAACACGTAGGTTATCTGCCCCTATCACAGACATAACCTCGGGAAACCGAGGCTAATATCTGATGAGGTCGCGAGATCAAAGCTTCGGCGGATAGGGATGAGCCTGCGGCTGATTAGCTAGTTGGTGAGGTAATGGCTCACCAAGGCGACGATCAGTAGCTGGTCTGAGAGGACGAACAGCCACACTGGAACTGAGACACGGTCCAGACTCCTACGGGAGGCAGCAGTGAGGAATATTGGTCAATGGG
>JBJTEQ010000121.1:0-3503 GCA_046092945.1 Kapaibacterium sp. (SeqCode) | reverse complement strand
TGATTGGGATGGTGAGCACGTATGAAACTTCCGGCTCACACGCAGCTGCTGGTTACGCAGCCTTCTTCTTTCCGACCTCTTCGATGATCGATGCGAGGTCGCGCATTACCGCATTCAGGCTGCCAACGATACCGGAGATCGGTGCGTTGATACTGCCCAGCATTGCGGCGATAAGGTCTTCGCGCGTTGGAAGCTCCGATACCTGCTTGATCTGTGATGCGTCGAAGTACATGCCTTCGACCACCGCCACCTTGAGACGCGGCTTTTCGAGCTTCTCAAAGTACTGGCGGATCACCTTTGCAGGAGCTACCGGATCGCTTCCACCGAGGATCATCGCCGTCTGGCCTGCCAGCTTCTCGTCTTCGATCTCGTAGCCACCGACCTCAGCAAGTGCGCGCAGCAGAAGGGTATTTTTGGCAACCCTCATGGTGACGCCCTTGGCGCGCAGGTCCTTGCGGAACGCTTGGTCCTGTGCGACGGTCATGCCGGTGAAATCCACGAAATACAGACTCGACGCATTGCGGATGTGATCCGCGAGCTCGGCGACGACTGCCTGCTTTTGTTCTTTCGTGATCATAACGTTGTTTATTGTTTGTTTCGCCGACGCATCAACCCGTCAGTTAAGACAGGGGTTAGAAGCGTGATGCGCCGACAGTGGCGTAATAGTTTCGGAGTTATTGATCGGCGCCGACCGACTTCGCGTCGACACGGACTGCCGGGCCCATCGTTGAGCTGAACGTGATGCTCTTGACGTACTTGCCCTTTGATGATGCGGGCTTTGCACGAACCACGGTTCCAACGAACGACTGCAGGTTTTCCACGAGCTTTTCGGTTGTGAACGAACACTTACCGACGGCAGCATGGATGTTACCGGCCTTGTCAACGCGGAACTCGATCTTACCGGCCTTCACTTCAGCAACGGCCTTGGCAACGTCGAACGTTACCGTGCCGCTCTTCGGATTTGGCATAAGACCGCGTGGTCCAAGAACGCGGCCCAGCTTACCGACTTCACCCATCACATCCGGTGTGGCGATGATAATGTCGATATCTGCCCAGCCCCCTTGCAGCTTCTCAATGTAATCGGAGAAACCTGCATAGTCCGCTCCGGCATCCAAGGCTTCTTTGTCCTTGGGGCCCTTGGCGATCACCAGCACGCGGACGGTCTTGCCCGTGCCGTGTGGCAGCGCTACCGTACCACGGACCAGCTGATCGGCCTTGCGGGGGTCTACCCCGAGGTTCATTGATACATCAAACGACTCGTCAAACTTTGCCGTAGCATTCTTCTTGACGAGTTCAACGGCCTTGGCCAGATCAAACGACTGTGTTCCGTCGAATGACGAAGCCGCCTTCTTAAAACGCTTCCCTTGTGCCATGGAAGGATATCCTTTCGTGTTGTGCAAGCGGCACCCCCATAGGGCGCCTCCAACAGTGATTGAAATTCAGAAATGTAGTTCGAGAACGGGGCTCACTAGTCCGCGACTGTGATACCCATCGAGCGGGCTGTACCGGCGATCATGCTGATCGCACTGTCCTCAGAGTGGCAGTTCAGATCCTGCATCTTGATCTTGGCGATCTCGGCAAGCTGTGAACGATTAACGCGACCAACCTTGTCGCGGTGAGGAGCCGCTGAACCCTTGTCACGTCCGGCCGCCTTCATGAGCAGCACTGCTGCCGGGGGCGACTTGATCTCGAACGTGAAGCTGTTGTCACTGAAAAAGGTGAAGAGAACCGGCAGAATCATGCCGGGCTGCTTTGCAGACTTGGCATTGAACTGCTTGACGAATTCCATACCTGCAAGACCGCGCTGACCGAATGCCGGACCAACCGGCGGGGCCATCGTAGCCTCTCCAGCCTTAAGCTGGAGCTTGAAGGTACCCATGACTTTTTTTGCCATGACAGTATTCCTTTCGTGGTCTGCGGCAGGATAAACCTGCCTCCCACATCAATGGTTAGTGATTTTCAATTTCGACCTGGTTGAAGTCCAGCTCAATCGGTGTCTTGCGACCCAGAATGCCGACTTCGACCTTCAACTTTTGCTTTTCGACGTTGACTTCGCGCACCGTAGCGTTGAAGTTCTTGAACGGTCCATCGATTACCTTGACCGGATCGCCCTCGCGGAACGACGCCTCAACAGTGGTGATGAACCGACGCTCTTCAACACGTCCGAGGATGCGGTCGACTTCGTCCTGACGCAGTGGCTGGGGATGACCCGACGGTGTTCCCGCAAAGGAGATCACCGACTGCAGCGACAGGATTACGTCACGCAGATACGCATCAAAGGAAAGTTCGATCAGGATGTAACCGGGCAGGAAGTTCCTTACCCGCGTACGCTTACGGCCGTTGCGAACCTCGACGATTGTTTCCGTCGGGATCACGATACTCTGCACGCGACTCGTCAGACCAAGACGCGCCAGCTCATTTTCGATGGCCGTCTTGACTCGTGCTTCGTGTCCCGTGAAAATCCGCAGGGCGTACCAGCGGATCTCAGGTATTTGCTGGGTTCCGGCTTCAGGCATTTTCGTCAGTCCTGATCAGTAAATGATCTCGAGAAGGAATACCACACCGCGATCGATAACAAACACAAGTGCAGCAAACACGAGGCATGTAGCGACCACAACCATGGTGCTCTCTGTGAGCTGGTCCTGCGTCGGCCAGGAGACTTTCTTCATCTCCTTGCTGACGTCAGAAAAAAATCCGCGAATCGCATCAACCATCTCTTTTCCTTCGATCTCTGTTCAACGATACTTTGCACGGGCGGCAGGATTCGAACCCGCGGCCTGCGGTTTTGGAGACCGCTGCTCTACCAGCTGAGCTACACCCGTACGTCAAATTTTCAAGTCCGAGCTGATGACCGGGATTGAACCGGTGACCTCCACCTTACCAAGGTGGTGCTCTACCAACTGAGCTACATCAGCGATGTCATCTTCCGCAGACACCAAATCCCTTCAGTGCACGAACCGTTAAGCCCGACACCTCAGGGTCTGTTTCTCTTCGAGCGGGAGACGAGACTCGAACTCGCGACCAACAGCTTGGAAGGCTGTGACTCTACCAACTGAGTTACTCCCGCATTTCAATGTCAAAGCACTTGCGTGGGCAGGGAAGGATTCGAACCTCCGAAGGCGAAGCCGGCAGATTTACAGTCTGCTCCATTTGACCGCTCTGGTACCTGCCCTTTACAATGCAGAGACCACAAAGTTAATCATTATTTGGAAACTGACAAGTACGTAGTTGAAAAAATTTTAGCCCCAAATCGTAAAAAAAGAGCAATAAATGAAGTTTTGAATAAAAATTGTTCGGAGATTTCTAATATAATTCCCTATTTTCGTAGTTCGTCTTCTACAGAAAGTAATTATCAAAGTATATTATCAGGATCAGGACCATGGCTAAGAAAGGAGCCCGCGTCATTATAACGCTTGAATGCACAGAAGCCAAGAAAGAAGGCAGACCGGCTTCACGTTACACCACGACAAAAAACAAGCAAAATCATCCGGAGAGATTGGAAA
>JBJTEQ010000120.1:0-3198 GCA_046092945.1 Kapaibacterium sp. (SeqCode) | reverse complement strand
CAATGGAGGGGGCGTTGGCATCGGTGACCTCGACGGCGATGGTCGGCAGGACATCGTGTTCACGAGCACCAATCGTGGCATTACGATGTATGCTAATCTCGGAGGTTTACGATTCGAAGATCGCACACGTTCAAGCGGCTTAGCAATCGACGATTCGCTCATCAATACCGGAGTGCTTGTCGCCGATATCACGGGTGATGGATTGCTTGATGTACTCATGAGCCGCCGCTACAATCCCAATGTTCTGTTCGTGAACCGCGGTTCCGGCAAGTTCACGCGGGATACTGCCTCGCCCCTTGCCGTGAGCATGTACACGACGCATGCGGCACAGATCGATTACGATCGCGATGGCGATCTTGATCTGTTCTTCGTCAACAGCGGAGAGCCCCGACGCAGCGGTTACCTCAATCCGGGTCGGACAGACCGGTTGTTTCGCTTCGACGGTGGCGGGAAGTACGTGGATGTAACCGTCGAGAGTGGCCTGTCAGATAAAGGCTATGGCCTTTCGGCAGCAGTCGGCGACGTCAACGATGATGGCTGGCCGGACATCTTTGTCAGTAATGATTTTGAAGAACGGGACATTCTCTGGATCAACCAGAAGAACGGTACGTTCATCAATAGAGCACAGCAACAACTCCCATACATGTCCTGGGCATCGATGGGAAGTGATATGGCTGACATCAATGGTGACGGTATGCTGGACGTGGTGACTCTCGACATGCTCCCGCGCTCGAACTACCGACGTCAGACGCAACTTGGCGGTATGTCCATATATGGTCCGTTCTTCGACAGTCTGCAGCGCGTACAGAACTGCTACTTCCTTAATCGGGGTAACGGAAACTTCATAGAGATTGGACACCTGGCCGGCATTTCGGCTACCGACTGGAGCTGGTGTGTGCTGGCAGCCGATTTCGATCTCGACGGTGGCGTTGACCTGTTCGTAACCAATGGTACAAAAAGAGACATCGGAGACCAGGACTATGCCTACAACTTGCGAGCTACCGGCATCACAAGTCTGAAAGAGGCATCGATGATGATGCCCGCATCGAAGCTCCCGAATTTCCTGTTTATGAGTGCAGGAGGCTTGCGATTCCAGATCGCAACGCAGGAGCCGGACCTGACCAAGCCGCATGTCTCAAATGGGGCTGCCTATGCAGACCTTGATGATGATGGAGATCTTGATCTCGTCGTGAACAACACCGATGATGAGGCATCGATCCTCATAAATACAACGCGCAACGGCGGCGAAGGAGATCAAAAGCGTCAATGGATAGGACTGCAACTACAAGCCGGAGACAACGCGCAGGGCATTGGCGCGCGAGCGCACGGCTATCTATCCGGACGTACGCTCGTGCGTGAGGTCTATGGCTCTCGCGGTTTTCAGTCAACGTCGGATACACGACTTCTCATTGGTCTTGGCAGTGGGGAAAAGCTCGATAGCGTCATCATCGACTGGCCGAACGGTCAGCGCACAAAGCACGGCCAAATGGATCCGGGCCGATATCATCGCATTGAGCAACAGCCTGTTCGTTTCCAAATCCTCGAGTTTTTTGAGCACATTCAATCCTCAACGAATGCGACGGTATCAAGCGCTGCTCGCCCCCTTTTCACAGAGGTCAGCGATACTGTATTCCCATTCGTTCATCGAGAAAATGCCTTTGATGATTTCAAGCGTGAGCGACTTCTTCCGTATCGGTATTCCAAGGACGGTCCGCGTATGACCATAGGCGACGTCAATCGCGATGGTCTCGAGGATGTGATCGTTGGGGGTGCGAAGTATCAGCCGACGCAGTGTTTTCTGCAGCAGCGAAATGGGGCGTTTGTCTCCACGCCCTGCGGGCTCGACGACGTGACTGCTGCAGAGGACGTTGATGTTTTGCTCTTCGACGTCGATAATGACCGAGACCTTGATCTGTATGTTGTTACCGGCGGGGCCGAGTTTGCCGATGGAGACGAGGAACTGGCAGACCGACTCTATATCAACAATGGGAAGGGGCAGTTCACGCGCTCAACTACGCTCCCGGATACCCGTGATGCCGGCTCCTGCGTGGTTGCCGCTGACTTCGATAACGACAAGGACATTGATCTTTTCGTCGGGGGCAGGATCGTCCCGGGCAAGTTTCCAGCCGGCGCTCGCAGCGTGCTCTACCGCAACGAGAAAGGTATCCTTCGTGATGTAACAGATCAGCTTGCGAAGGGGCTTTCCACTATCGGCATGACGAGCTCTGCTGCGTGGGTGGATGTCGATGGCGATAAGGACCTTGATCTCGTTGTAGTTGGCGAATGGATGACTCCATCGGTCTGGAGGAACACGAAGGGCACCTTCGAGAATGTGACATCATCAGTTATGCCCGCAGCCATGCGCGGGTGGTGGCAGTGCGTGCGTGCTGTCGATATCGACTCGGATGGAGATCAGGATCTACTCCTTGGGAACCTTGGTCTGAACTGCCGTTTTGTGCCCGAGCCAGGGCGGCCGATACGGTGTCGCACAGCTGATGTTGACGACAACGGGTCCCTCGACCAATTCATCACAAAGAACATCGAGGGAGTAGAAGTCCCGATACGCGGTCGTCAGGCGATGATCCAGCACATACCGACCATGACGCGAACCTTCACAACGTTTGAATCCTATGCCAAGGCCAGTATTGATGATGTGCTTGCCGGACGTGATACTGCTTCGATGTCCTATTTGGTAGTGGAGACTTTTGCTTCAGGTGTGTTGAAGAACACCAATGGCTCGTTCTCCTTTGAACCTTTCGATGACCTCGCTCAGGTAGCGCCGATCACGGAAATGCTCGTGGATGACGTCGACGGTGACGCGGACCTTGATGTGATCCTAACGGGTAACCTGCGCACGGCCGACGGCGAGGTTATCGGATATGATGGCGGCATGGGGCTTGTGCTACTCAACAAGGGCAGGGGAGCGCTGCAACCAATGTCGTCAGCGGAAAGTGGTTTTATGCTATTCGGCGAGGGGCGAGACCTTGGAGTTATCCGTTCTGGATCGCAACGACTCCTGATTGCTACACGGAACTCAGCATCCGCTCGTCTTTTCCGCCTGCCAAACGGCAAGTGATAAAACCTGTATTTTTGTCAATGACTCTGCTCCGCCCCCTCATTCTTGCGGCAGTACTCTTCGCCGCTCCGGTAGCACATTCGAGCGCACTTGACGGCGCAGAGATAGTGCATACCTGGAAT
>JBJTEQ010000119.1:0-13298 GCA_046092945.1 Kapaibacterium sp. (SeqCode) | reverse complement strand
CGGTATCAAGAATGCCACGCACGTGGTCCAGCCGAAGGTTGTCGTCCGTGTGGTTCTGCCACGGCACATTGGCGATCCACTCAAGCCACGTGCGGTTGACGCCGTATTCGGGCGACATCGATGGAGTGCGCTTGAGGCGGTCGAACTCTTCATAGACCTTTGTCCGAACTGCTTCCGGAAGCTCCACGGTTGCCAATTGGTCGGCAAGTTTTGATAGCTCCGGCCCACCGTCATCTTCTTCTCCCAGTTCCGATTGCAGAGCACGGATCTGCTCCTGGATGAAGTATTTGCGCTGCGACTTCTGGATCTGGTCCTGCACCTTACTGTCGATCTCCACTTCCAGGCGCTGCATCTCGATCTCTGCCGTGAGAAGCTGCACCAGTTCGTAGTACTGTGACCGCACGTCAGGTGCATCAAGGATCTTCTGCTTGGCATCGACCTTTTGCGGAATGTTTGCTGCCGCATAGTAGAGCTTACGGATCGGGTCTTCCAGATTCTGGAAGGCACCGAGCACTTCAGGGGGCAGGTTGCGATTGTCCTTGACGAACTCCTCAAACAGCTCGGTTGCGTGACGCACCAGGGCGGCAAGGTTCCGGTCCGACATGTCGGCATGAGCCGGCAGGGTCTTGATGCCCACTTCGAGGAATGGCTCGGTGCGGATCGTAGAGGTGATCCGAGCCGGGACGGTTCCTTCCACCAGGACCTTCAGCAGGTTGTTCGGCAGGCGCATCACCTGCAGGATCTTGGCAACCGTTCCCACCGAATGAATGTCATCGATCGTTGCATCCTCGGTAGAAGGCTGCTTCTGCGCCACCACAAAGATGAACTTATCGCGTTCCATTGCCTCGGCAACGGCTTTCAGCGATGATGCACGGCCGATCAGCACCGGGAAGATCATGTGGGGATAGATGACAATATCCCGCAGGGGGAGCACCGGCAGGTTGTCCAGCGCGGTATTCGTGCGGCGGTCGGCTTGCTCGATCGAATCGAGCACATCTGATTGGTCGTTCATGGGGTGCGATGACGTAGTAGGGGGCGCAAAATTACACCCGCGCTGGAATTGACAGTACCGGGGTCTTGGCGTAACCCGTGGAAACTCCTATATTTGCGGTCTTCGCATTCGTCCACGTCCACTTATTCAGAAGGTTTGTTTGAGGCGCCCGTACATCCCGCCGCAAGGTCCACGCATCGAAACTCAGCGGAAGCACAAGATCAACGAAGAAATCGGAGCTCCTGAACTTCGTGTTGTTGATGCAGCAGGAGCCCCTTTAGGGATCCTTACACGCAAAGACGCACTTCGCATTGCCAGCGAGCGCGAATTGGATCTTGTGGAGATTGCTCCACAAGCGAACCCACCGGTCTGCAAGATCATCGACTACGGCAAGTTCATTTATGAACAGCAGAAGCGTGAGAAGCAGCAGAAGAAGACGCAGACACAGACGACGCTGAAGGAAGTCCGCTTCAAGGCGGGAACCGACACGCATGACTTTGATTTCAAGACACGTCATGCGAGAGAGTTCCTCACCGAAGGACACAAGGTGAAGGCAACGGTCATGTTCAAGGGTCGCGAGATCCTGCACAAGGAACTTGGCGAAGTCCTTCTCCAGCGGTTCATCGATGCCTTGGCAGATGTTTCAAAAGTTGACCAGCCAATGAAAATGGAAGGGCGGTTCCTTGGTGTTCTTCTTGCGCCCGAGTCAAAGAAGGTAGCAAAGAAGAAGGCCGCTGAACCAACCGACCAGCCCGCAGAAGCAGGTGCAGCTGCGGCACCATCACCAGTTGCAGAATCGAACGTATAGGAGGAACTGTTATGCCAAAGATGAAGACGAACTCGGGAGCTAAGAAGCGCTTCAAGATCACCGGTTCCGGTGCTATCAAGCGTCAAAAGGCAAACCGCAGTCACATTCTGACGAGCAAGACGCGCAAGCGGAAGCGTAATCTGCGCAAGGACACGCTCGTCGATGCAAGCAACATGAACAACGTGTTGCACTGCCTGGCAATGCGCTAAGCATTCGCCATCAGGGCAGGGAAAATTTTACTCATCGTCGATCAGGGACAAGCCGTTCTCCTGACGACACAACTCAAGGAGTTTTGACATGCCACGCAGTGTCAATAAAGTAGCGGCGCACCAGCGGAAGAAGAAATACTTCAAGCTCGCCAAGGGCTACTGGGGCGCACGGTCCAAAGTTTGGACAATTGCCAAGCACCACGTTGAGAAGGGTCTGCAGTATGCCTACCGCGACCGTCGCAACAAGAAGAGAACCTTCCGCTCTCTGTGGATTATTCGTATCAATGCGGCAGCTCGCGCCAACGGCACAACCTATTCACGGTTGATGCACGGCCTGAAGCTGAAGAACATCGGAATCAACCGGAAGGTCCTGGCAGACATTGCCATGAATCATCCGCAGGTTTTCACAACGCTGGTGAAGTCTCTCTAACGAGGAAAAACAGTTACGGGACGCTCTTGCGCTCCCTATCACATCGAAAGCGGCGACGGCGAGACTCTTCGCTG
Source organism: Kapaibacterium sp. (SeqCode) (assembly GCA_046092945.1). Lineage (GTDB taxonomy): Bacteria > Bacteroidota > Ignavibacteria > Kapaibacteriales > Kapaibacteriaceae > UBA10438. Next base: position 10,786 of record JBJTEQ010000119.1, on the reverse strand, counting down.
TCGCCGTTGTCGTTCATGACTATTTTGCACCATGTCGCTCAACGAAGAACTTCAACAGCTGCGTCGAACGATCGACGATGAATCCCGCGCTATTGCTTCGGCTCAAGATGCCGAGGCCTTCCGGCTGCGCCACCTTGTAAAGAAGGGTACCATCCAGGCCTGCGTCGAACAGCTCCGCTCTGTTCCAAAGGAGCAAAAGCCGGAGATCGGCAAGCTCCTTAATGAGGTCCGAACGCTGGCCGAATCAATCCATGCGGAAGCCGTCGCTACGTACGCCGCAGCCTCAACGGTAAAGGCCATGGATGTAACGCTTGCCGGACGTGGAGTGCGTCCTGGAGCCATCCACCCGATCGCCCAGACGGTTGATCGCCTGGTTGGAATCTTTGCATCAATGGGCTTTGACGTTGCTGAAGGACCGGACATCGAAGATGATGCTCACAACTTTGAGTATCTGAATTTCGCACCGGATCATCCGGCACGGGATATGCAGGATACGTTCTTCGTTGATGCCGGAGAAAGAGCCGATATTCTTCTTCGCACGCATACCTCCTCCGTGCAGGTTCGCGTAATGCAGCAGATGAAGCCCCCTATCAGATGCATCATGCCGGGGCGTGTCTACCGCAACGAAGCGGTCAGCGCCCGCTCGCTGGCAGAGTTTCATCAGATCGAGGGACTCTACATCGATAAGGGTGTCAGCATGGCCGACCTCAAGGGCACCATCATGGCCTTTGCGCGACGCTTCTATGACGAGAATGCCGAGTTCCGATTCCGCACATCATTCTTTCCGTTTACCGAACCAAGCTGCGAAGTCGATATGTCCTGTTTCCTGTGCAAGGGGCAGGGGTGCCGCATCTGTAAGCACTCAGGATGGCTGGAGATCTGCGGCGCCGGAATGGTTCATCCGAATGTTCTGCGTGCCTGTGGAATAGACCCAGAAGAGTACTCGGGATTTGCCTTCGGATTCGGTGTAGAGCGCGTGGTAATGATGCTCACCGGCATTGATGATATCCGCATGCTCTATGAGAACGACGTCCGCATTATCGGACAGTTTGCTCCATGATCGTCCGTGCACGGGGTGTAACAAAGTCCTATCACGGAGCCGACGCTGCTCCAACGTCCGTGCTGCGCGGTGTGGACCTTACGGTTGACGCCGGCACGGTGATCTCTATCATGGGGCCAAGCGGAGCAGGGAAGAGTACGCTCCTGCATCTCTTGGGATCTCTCGACACTCCGGACGCCGGATCGATCGAGATCCTTGTCGATGGTTCAATGGTCGACCTGACGAAGCTTTCTGCGAGTGCCCTCGCCCGCGTGCGATGCACATCGATTGGCATCGTCCACCAGTTCCATCATCTACTCCCTGAGTTTACGGCTATCGAGAACGTCATGATGCCTGCCCGTATTGCCGGTGTGGGCGTGCGTGAGGCTCGCGAACGTGCGCGAGTGATGCTCGAAAAAGTTGCACTGGGACATCGGTGCGATCATCTACCGGCCGAACTCTCAGGGGGCGAGCAGCAGCGTGTTGCCGTTGCTCGAGCGCTAATGAACTCTCCAATGCTGGTGTTGGCGGACGAGCCGACAGGAAATCTTGACTCTGCCAATGCTCATCAGGTGAGTGATCTGTTGATCGACTTGGTACGTGAGCACGGCGCGGCCTGCATCATCGCAACGCACAGTGCCGAGCTTGCTGCGCGGGCCGATGTGCGCCTGGCGATGAACGACGGAATGCTTGCCGTATGCTGAGTACCCGTCGCATCAGTGCCGTGCTCATGATGTATGGAGTGTTTCTCCTCGTAAGCGGCGCGCTTGGCTTTTACCTGACCCGGGAACACAGTTCATCAGCTGTGTTTAACGGCAGTCTGTTCGGAGCGCTCCTGATCATGCTGGGCGTACTTCACCGGATGGGGCGAATGTGGACGCTGCCGGCGAGCATATCGGCAACGGTGATCTTCTCGCTGACATTTCTCTGGCGCGGCGCTCTTCAGTGGTCGCACGTGCTCGGCGGTGAGCCCGACAGACTCGGCATTGCTGTGCTTCTGAGCATTATGGCACTGGTGAGCACGGCGACGTCAGTCGCACTGCTCCGGTCATACAGGCACTAACGGATTGCCGTGCCGAAGAGGTCGAACTCGGCAGCATCCTCAATCTCCACGTTGACGAAGTCACCAACCGTAAGCGGCGCAACAGATCGCACGTAGACCTCATTGTCAACTTCGGGAGCATCGGCTTCGCTGCGCCCCCTCCATTCACCGGAGACTTCTTCTTCGATCAGCACGCGTAGAGTCTTGCCAATGCGGGACTGATTGGCATCATAGGAGATCTGTCGCTGCGCTTCCATGATCCGAGCCCGACGCGCTTCTTTTACCTCCGTTGGAATCGGATCTCCAAGAATGTAGGCATACGTGTCATCTTCCTGCGAATAGGTGAACACGCCAAGACGCTGGAAGCGCTGTTGCGTGATGAACTCTTCGAGCTCATCAACGTCCGCCTCGGTCTCGGAAGGATAGCCAACAATAAAGGTGCTTCGAAGCACGATGTCCGGCACTGTCTGACGGATCTCATCGAGAAGCTCTTCGGTTGTGCGCCGTGTGATGCCCCGTCGCATGTTCTTCAGCACCTGCGTCGAGGCATGCTGAAGTGGCATATCGAGGTAGGTACAGATGTTCGGCGTATCGCGGATAACCGTGAGCACATCCTGCGGGAAATGCGATGGATAGGCATACATGCAGCGGATCCACTCGGCCCCGCTTTCGCCGGCAAGCCGCTCGAGCAAGGGGGCGAGCGAGCGCTTTCCATCGACGTCCATACCGTAATACGTCAGATCTTGCGCAACCAGCACGATCTCTTTCGCCCCCTGAGCAACAAGTGAACGAGCACTGGCAACCAGCATGTTCTGATCGATACTACGGTGCGTCCCGCGCATCACCGGTATGGCGCAGAACGAGCATGGGTGGTCGCACCCTTCGGAGATCTTCAGATAGGCATACGGCACGGGGCTCGTCAGGATCCGTTCGCCCAATAGGGTGTACTTAAGATCCGGAGAAATCGCCTTGATGATCTTCTCGTAGGCCTCGGTGCCGAAGAAGTGATCAACTTCGGGGATCTCCCGACGCAGGTCATCGCCATAGCGCTCGCTAAGGCATCCGGCAACCACAAGCTGCTTGAGCTTGCCGCTACTGCGCAGCTTGGCGGCCTCGAGGATGGCGTTGACGCTTTCCTCCTTGGCCTGATCGATAAAACCGCAGGTGTTGATCACCAGCGTATCGGCATCGTCAACATCAGCGGCAAGTTCAAGTGAATTGGCCTTCATGTGTCCGGCCAATGTTTCGCTGTCAACGGTATTCTTACTGCATCCCAGCGTCAGGATGTGAACCTTCATGCAAACTTCTCTTTCAGGCGCTCTGCAACGATCGGCGGAACGAACTCGACCAGTTCGCGATGATACCGGCCAAGTTCGCGGATGATACTTGAGTTGAGGTACGTGTACTTTTCGTGCGGCATCAGGAAGATCGTGCTCACGTTTGGCTGCAGCTTCCTGTTCATCAAAGCGATCTGAAACTCATACTCGAAATCGGACACAGCCCGCAAGCCCCGTATGATAACGTTGGCCTGCGAATGCTCTGCAAAGTCCACCACGAGGCCGGCGTGGACGGTGACTTCGACATTTGAGAGGTGCCGCAGGGATTCGGTGGCCATTTCCAGACGCTCTTCCTCGTCGAAAAGGGGCGTCTTCTTGCTGTTACGGGCAATGACAACCGTCACACGATCGAACATCTGGGCTGCACGCTCGATAACGTCGACGTGACCCATCGTGATCGGATCGAATGATCCCGGATAAATGGCGTGCTTGCTCATGTCCAGCAAACTTACGCCACGGGGCCGACACGATGCAGGATATCAACCACGCATGCGCCCCCAGAACCATGCCACGTGGCAGGAAAGGTTGCCGTGGGCACAACGTATTCCTGATCGCCATGCTCGAGGACAACGAGCGCACCGTCCGTGAGGATGGTTGATTCTTCGAGGATGCCAAGGATGCTGTTGCAGTGTCGCAGGGCGTAGGGAGGGTCGGCAAACAGGAGCTGAATACCATTCACTGATGCGTTACGCAGATAGGCGATGCAATCGGCGCGGACGATCTGCACGCGATCGCTCACTCCAAGCTCAATGGCCACGGTACGAAGGTGACGGCAGATCTGCACGGAAGAGTCGACCATGATAGATGATTGAGCGCCGCGGCTTAGAGCTTCCCAGCTCAGGATGCCGCTTCCGGCATAGAGGTCAAGAACACGGGACGTTTTGAGGCTGAGGTGTCCTTCAAGGACGTCGAATATCGACTCTCGAATGCGGTCCATTGTCGGACGTGTGGCACCTCCCGGGGGTGACGGGATGACTGTCCGCTTCAGTTCGCCACCAATGATTCGCATTGGTCAGAAGGGCGCTTCGACGAGCACATCGGCCATGATCGGCGCGATGACGTGCGCGCGGGAAATCACGCGTCCCGATGCTGTGGAATCGAGTGTCGATGTCACCATACGAAACGGCTGCAGACGGGCTGCCTTTACACCGGCCTGCTTCAGCGTTGATTTCGCGGAATCGGCCATGGCCACCGTGAGGTGGTCTCCAAAGAGGAGAACATGACTCACCGAAAGTGCGAATCGCTGACGCAACAGAGCCAGTTCGCCAAGCACCGAGGCATCGATGGTCAGTTCATCCGAAGCCGGCTGAACGCCCACGAAAAGGGGCTCGTGGTTCTGGCCAATAATCGCTGTAATGAGCCGATCGCCCCGGCGACCATGGAGCATCCACGAATGGGGCTGAACGAGCGTGCTGGCAAGAGCTACGTCAATATCGGCACGCACGTCAGAGATTACCCGGCAGTGCTTACCCAAAGCTGAACGAATCACTCGCACAGCATCGGCATCAACACACACCATCGAGGTCCACTGTGCATCCTGCGTCAAGGCAATCCGGCATTCAACATCAACCTGTGGGGTGCGCTCATCATGCAGACCGCAGATCTGCTCGAGTTCAAACTCCTGGCGAGTCCCCTGATCATCGAACGAGGACGTTGGATAGCTGTGAACGAACCAGGAGTCCGTTGATACAACCACCGTGTCAATGTGCTCCATATGGCGCAACTCCTGGAGCGAGGCGATCGGCTCAAGCTCGGAGTAATCCGTCAGACACGGACGATCGCCCTCGACAGACCACGTTACCAGGAGAGTCCGCTTGGGATGGAGATAGAGTGTGCGGCGCATGAGTGACGTGAATTTACGGCACGCTGATGTACGGGCGAATCTTCTCGAGCGTCTTCTCGCCGATTCCTTTCACGTCCAGCAGGTCCTCGGCCGAGGTAAACGGCCGAATGTGGCGACGATCAATGATCCGCTGTGCCATTGCGGGTCCGATTCCGGGGATGCGCTCCAACTCCTTGGACGAAGCCTTGTTGATGTTGATCGGTGAGCGGGGAAGGGGCTTGCCGGATGAAGAATTGGCTGGCGCCGATGCCCGAGTTGTGCTTGGCTCGATCGCTGACGTGGTGGCAGTATCCACACGTCCGATTGCGAACTCATGCTGCGCTTGTTCTCGACGTGCGAGGGTTTCGACCAACGTGGCGATGGCTTCATGATCATGCAGCTCGGTGTTGCCGACCATGGGGGCGACGTAGTGTCCGATCGAACCAAGAACGATGAAAGCAGTGAAGAGTCCAACGAACGACGCTTCACTCCTCGTCACATGCAGGTGTGACTGAAGGGTGTTCAGGAAATCTCGCATCCGGTACCTTTCCGGAGGCGGACGATCTACGAGAACGCCTCCTTGACTTTTGAGAAGAAGCCCGACGATGTTCGCTGGTCAGGGGGCGTGAAGTTCTTCGCGTTCCGAAGAGACTCCATTACCTTCCGTTCGTCTGAGGACAGCTTGGTCGGGATGTGCACGTTGATTTCAATCAGCTGGTCACCGCGTCCACGGCTATTCAGGTGCGGGATGCCTTTACCCTTCAGGCGCAGCGTCGATCCCGGCTGAGTTCCGGGTTCCACGTCAAGCTCTGCTTCACCTTCAAGCGTTGGAACTGTGAGCGTGCCTCCGAGCGATGCCGTCGGCACGTCAATTGTCATGTGCATTATCACGTCATCTTCGTGACGCTCGAAGAGCTCATGCTCAACTTCTTCCATGACAACGATGGCATCACCGGCTTCGCCACCCCGGCGCCCTGCATGCCCCTTGCCAGTCACCGACAGGTAATTTCCCGTACGAACGCCTGCAGGAATCGTGACCTTTACCGATGATTCTCCCTCAACGCGGCCTTCGCCTTCGCAGCTCTTACATCGGTCACGTAGGATCTCTCCACTACCGCTGCACTGGGCGCATGGGGCGATGTTGATGAACTGACCGAAGACGCTTCGGGACATCTGCCGCACTTCGCCGGTGCCCGAGCAGGCCGTACACGTTGAGTAACCGCTATCGGAGCCTGCTCCGCTGCCGGTGCAGGTATTACACGTGCGGTAGTGCCGGATCTTGATCGTCTTATCCACACCCGTGGCAATCTCTTCCAGCGTCAACGTCAGGCGCACCCGCAGGTCGGCACCCGGCTCCTTGCGGGAGCGCGGACCACGTGAGCGCTGGCTGCCACCGAACATGTCGCCAAACATGGACTGACCGAAGATGTCGCCGAAGGCGCTGAAGATATCGTTGACGTTGGTGTAGTTGCCATAGGACTGGCCCCCAAGTCCGGCCTCGCCGTACTGGTCATAGCGGGCCCGCTTATTCGGATCGCTCAGTACGTCATAGGCCTGTGCCGCTTCCTTAAAAAGGGTCTCGGCGTTGGCATCATCCGGATTGCGATCCGGGTGATACTTCATGGCAAGTTTCCGATATGCGGATTTGATCTCATCCGCCGAAGCAGACTTGGCAACACCGAGTACCTCGTAGTAGTCGCGCTGTGCCATCAGGAACCTGACTCCGTATGAGCAGGAAGTCCTGCTGAGGTGATGACCTTGGCGTGACGCAGCACGCGGTCGTGAAGCTGATATCCTCGCATAACCGGCGTGACGATGTGACCCTCTGGATGCTCTTCGGAAGGGGCATGCATCAGCGACTCATGGAACTCGACGTTGAAGGGCTGTCCGGGCTCAGCTTCAACAACCTTCACACCGGCCTCATCGAAGATCTGGCGTGCCTTTGCATAGATCATCTCGATGCCTGTGCGCAAGGCCTGAGCATCACTGGTCGTAACGGCTGCTTCGACGGCGGCATGCAGGTCATCGAGCACCGGAAGCATCTTGGTGATGATGTGCTCTGATGCACGAAGGTGCAGATCCTGCTTTTCCTGTGTTGTGCGCCTGCGCATATTCTCCAGGTCGGCAAGACGTCGGGCGGCGAGATCTTTCCATTCGTCGGCTTCCCGCTGGGCCCGCTCAAGATCCGATTCGGTCTCATTCGGCATCTGTGGGGTTGTGTCGTCAATGTCGTGTGATGTCATAAATGGTTGTAGCTATTCGATGTGAGACGTTGTTTGCACGGACAGGCGCAGATGACGAATTCCTCGTCGCTATGGTGTGCTCTGTCCAAAGGTTCTGCTGAGCACACCCGACATTAACTGCACAATGCCGATCATTCGACCATAGTCCATCCGGCGCGGACCAATGACGCCCAAGGTTCCGCGTGCCGTGCCAGCGCGGTAGGTCGAGGTGATGAGCGAATAATCATGAAGCTCAATATTCGGAATCTCATTGCCGATGCGCACGGTAACGCCATCGCCCGATGCAGACGAGCCAAGAAGGTGTACGACAACATCTTCGTTCTCGATGAGTTCGATGATGCTTCTCAGGCGCTCAGGCGATTCGTACTCCTGCTGTGAGATCAGGTTCGTTGCACCGGAGACGTGAACCGTAGCCCCTTCCGGAGCTGTGGCAATGTTGCCGATCTGTTCCACAAAAAGTCGGAGCAGCGCTGGCTCGACGCGGGTGCCGGCAGCATCATCAAACGGCAGGGAAACGATCTCCTGAAGGGGGCGATTACGCATCCGCTCGTTGAGCACGCGGGCGATCTCCTGAACAGACTGATAATCGACCGCTGAACGTGTTTCGAGACTTACCGTGCGGACAAGTTCACTGTCAAGGTCGATGATCACGACAAAGCGCTCACTGCTGAGTGCGACGATCTCGACCGTGCGAACGCGTGCTTCGCGGAATCGAGGAATCTGCACCAGTGCAAGGTGTCGGCTCAGCGATCCGAGGATCCGCGATGCGTCACGGATGATGCTCTCCTTCGGGACAGTGAGGAGCTCCATGACGGCATCGTCCGGCGAGGTTAATCCTGAGTGAAGGCGCTCGGTCGTAGCATCCGTCAATGAATCGACATAAAACCGGTACCCGAGATCAGTCGGCATTCTGCCGGCTGACGTGTGGGGGTGGGTGATGTATCCTCGGAGCTCCAGGTCCGACATCGTATTGCGGATCGTTGCCGGACTCAGTGGCATCGAGCGGGCAAGGAACGACGAGAGCACGCGCGAACCGACAGGTGTGCCTGTGAGAATATACAGGTGCACGACCGCTTGAAGTATCGTGCGTTCGCGTTCGTTGAGGTCGTGCTTATGGGCAGGTAGAAATGGCGTCGTGGCGATCATCGGATCACGTGGCAGCGTTCACAAAGAACGATAAGAACGAAAAGCCATGATGCGTCACATCGAGAGAGACAACCGCAATTGTCGCCAGCACCAGTATAAAGCCAATGCCGATCGTGTAGACGATTGCCGGACGCACGTCGAAGACCACGCTGGTTGCTCGAAGGATCCGCAGGATAACCCACACGGCAACTGCCAGGATCGTGAACGGGACAAAAACCGACAGCTCATTCGCCGTCAGCGCCTGATGCAGCGCAATGCCGATCGGCAGCAGAATCAGGACCGGGAGGCTCGACCAGATCACGATGGTGAATGTATCGCCGAGCGTGATGCGCCCCCTGACAAATGCTGCCCCAGCGCGCAGAATCAGGCAGATCAGCGAGAGCTTGGTCAGTATCAGCAGTGACCAGACGAGTGTTGATAGCTCCGGGTTCCACGCGATGAACCGCACCGCCTCGTAGATGGCATCGCTCGAAAGGAGAACATGCAGGATCTGTTCGATCCACGGATCAACACGAACAAAGTACAGGAACGAAGCAATCACAAGGCCAGCGCTTCCGGAGATAACCAGAGCAAGAACCCCGGTATGGGCCGTTGAGAGGATCCGCTGATCCCGGACGTCGGCATAGAAGTTGTACGGGCGCAGTAGGGCACGGACTACATATTCGCGGAAGCGTCGTGAGCGATTCGCCAGCAGGGCAAGTGCGATGCCAAGAAGTATGCCGGAAGCAATGAAGATTATCGGCGTTGAAAATCCGCTTTCGCGGGCTTGCAACAGCGGGAGCTTCTCGTCGTTGATCAGAGCCTTGTACATCTCGAAGGCAACGCGACGCTGACGATACGTGTCGACCAACCCTGAGGTACAGATGTATGGGTCGTAGTGGTCGGCCAGCATCGTTGGACGTTCGAGGTTGAAATCGTTGAACGTCCACACAAGTGCTCCGGCGAGCTGCGCCGCGTTCGTCCAAGTGTAGAATTTGTTGATCAGCAACGCCTGGGCTTCATTCGAAAGTGGGTCACTGAAGCCGTTTGTATTTGACGGTGAGACAAGTCCGCCGAACTCTGCGATAACGGCGGCAGAGGTGAATGCCGACTGGCTCCGTGGCTGCAGGCGGAACAGCTGCGAACTGTCTGCCGTTGCGAAGAATCGTGCGATTATGACGTCAAAGCCCCCTTCACTTGTTTCCTCGAGCTGGCGAGATGATACGACTTTATAGACAAGTTTGCTTGAGCTGCGACGGAGGAACTGACCCATTTGCTGGTGATACCGGGAGACAGATGCAGCCGTTTCATCGAGGCCGTCACTGAGTCCTATAGCAGTAACAGATGGATGAGAGTCAAGGTAGGCGACGGAGCGTTCGGCGACGTTTCGAAATCGCGTTGATAACTCCTGTTCATCGAGCATGCTGGCCGAAACATCCGCGCACGGCAACTCGGCAAATACAAGAATGCCGTACCTATCACAGAGTGCCAGTAGTTCCGGGTGGGGACTTCCGCGAACCACGCGAATGGCATTGATGCCCAGGGTCTTCATGAGTGACACATCGTACTGCATCTGTCGGAGCGAGAGAGTAGCACCAACCCCCGGGGCATCTTCGACATAGTCCACTGCATTGATACGCAGTGCTGTGTCGTTCAGCACAACCTTGCGCGCACCATCGATTGTTGCAATACGAAGAGAACGAAAACCGAAGGGCAAGGGGTACGAATCAACAACTCGGCCGTCAACGGACAGCCTGACCTGCAGGTCATAGAGGTTCGGGGTCGATGGTGACCACAGCCGAACGTTCGCTATCGAGAGTGTCATCAACGGAACGGTTTCGCGGGATCGACCGATCGATGATGCCGAGCTTGTCACACCAACGATTGCGCCGCTGGAACGTTCAATGACGCGCATTTCGATTGCGAAGGGAATCGTTGCATTACTCAGACCGTCTGAGGCCGATGAAACAGACCTGATGCGCTCGATAAGGCCGCTCATGACCCGGGCAGAAACTGATACCGTGCCGACGCTTCCCTGAATTGAGGTGCGCAGTCGAACACTTTCTGTCCACAGGTGCGGCGTGCCAACAAGGAAGATTTCTCTGATAACACCAAACGAAAGCTTTGCAGCGCTCCGTCCCATGCGCTGCACGTTCGCCGCCATAGATGTCGTTGGAG
>JBJTEQ010000118.1:0-6269 GCA_046092945.1 Kapaibacterium sp. (SeqCode) | reverse complement strand
TCGCTATTCAAGATCGAAGGTATGGGGCGAACGCGGAGTGCTGTGTTGCGTTGTTGATGCGCCATGTCAACAATCCAAGCTCCTGTAAGGACGGAAGGAATCTCACCCCTTAAAAGCAGTTCGTCGAGTTGTCGAGATCTGTCACGGGTGGCGTGCGGCGAAGATGCCACGACATTCCAGATTGCTCCAGCGAGTGAATCTGTAAGGTCTCTGGATATTGGCAGACGCTGGTAGAGCAGGCTTCCATGTAACCAGAGAAGTGGGAGGACGCGCTTGATCACGTTGTGAGGGTCCGACACGCAGAGCCCACCGATCGGAAGTCCCGCGGAACTCCGAGAGTCGTACACAAGTGCGCGTGCGTTAACGAGCCACTGCGCGGATCTACCGCCGTTACCGAGTGACTTCGGGAGCTCGTCAAACAACGGGGCATCATCAAACTCCGCAAACCAGTCACCGCCGAGATGGATGACGTCCGGCGCAGAGCCGGAGTTGAAGGCGACCTGCAACTTAGCTTTGCCGTCCGCCCAGGATAGCACCGTCTGTTGAACATCGACAGTCGGATGCTGCCGTTCAAACGCGTCTATCAGTGAATCGAGGGCCGCTCGTTGCGATGGTTCTGACCAGAAATGCCAGAACATCACAATTGCACGGTCGTCACGTTTGGTACATGATCCCAAGAGCAGAACCAATACAAAGAGTGTTGATGTAATGACACTCTTTCTCAAGTCGTTCGGTTCACGTGGGATGATCATCGTGCAGATGACTGAGCCGTAATCATCTGCGCGGAATCGGGTTTGCGGGCAAACCTTCGAGGGGGCTCAACACGTGCAAACGGCCCGATTGGTGCCGAGCCAGAGTCCTGCGGCTGATCATACTGCGGGGTAACTCCCGGCTTGCTCTGCCATGTTGTATCTCGTCCGACATCAACGGGCCAGCGCCGATTGAAATACAAGTCGAGAAGTCTATTGGCGATGGGAACGGCAAATGAAGCGCCAAAACCTTTGCCTTCACCAGTTACCACCATGGCGATCTTCGGATTATCCTTCGGAGCAAAGCATATGAACCACGACTGATCCTGCTTGCCCCCTGACGTTTGTGCCGTACCGGTTTTACCGCACACATCCAGACCCGGGATATCCGCACCCCTAGCTGTGCCGCTGCTAACGACCAGTCTCATTGCCTGCTTGACGATATCGAAATACTCTTTGTTGATGGGGATAGGTCGTGACTCGTACGATACCATGTTCTTGCGGTGAAGGGTCTTGCTGTAGATCGATCTCACAGCATGCGGCTGATGCCACGTACCGCCGTTGGCTATAGCTGCAGTATAAGCCACCAGTTGAAGAGGAGTTACGTTTACTTCGCCCTGGCCGATACCCCAGTTCATAAAGGCATACGGCGTCCAGTTCTTTGGGCCATAGACACGATCCATATACGGACGTGAGGGGAGCACGCCACGACCGTCTTCACCCGATGGAATATCAACCTTTGTGCGGGCACCGAAGCCGAACATCGAACCATACTTCGTGAATCTCTCTGCACCCATCTTTAGACCAAGTTGGTAATAGAAAGAGTTGCACGAGACTTGCAGCGCAAAAGAGCAATCGATCATGCCGTGGACGCCTCCATGGCAGAGCGCAAAACGATTACCGTATGTGTAGCCGCCTGCACACAGGAGTTTTGTCTTTGGCGTAATGACACCCTCCTGAAGTGCCATTAGCGTCATAAGAGGCTTCCAGGTCGACCCTGGGTGATACATCGAGTTCGACGCCCGGTTGAACATCGGAATCGTAGGGTCACTGGCAAGTTCGTTGTAGTACGAACGTGCTGTCTTACCGGTGAATCTGCGCAGATCATAGTCGGGCTTGCTGGCGTAGCAGAGGATCTCCCCATTGGTAGGGTCGATAGCGACAACAGATCCTCGAGCCCCTTGCAGGAGTTTTTCAGCCAGCTCCTGAAGGTCCGTATCGATTCCGAGGTAAAGGTCGTCGCCTTCAAGTCCGGGCGTATCACTCTTGCCGTCGTTAAAACTCTCAACCTTCTGTCCGTTCTTATTCACGGCCACGAACTGCAGCCCCTTTTGACCACGGATGGCAGCTTCGTAGGATTTTTCGAGTCCCGCTTTGCCGGTTACGTCACCCGGTGAATAGGCATCGCCGAGCTCCTTTAACTCCCACTCGGCCACCTCGCGCGTAAAACCCAGAAGGTGGGCTGCGTTTCCATCAAAGGCATACAGGCGCTTCGGGTCGATGATCATATCAACGCCTGGAAGGGAATCGCGGAGCTCTTCGACTTTTGAGACAACATCGAATGAAACATCACGACCGTACGCAAGCTTCGTAGCCGCAAACTTGTTGTACTTCGATGCCTTCTGAGCTTCACGCCACACAAGACTGTCCTCGACGCCAAGAATGGCCGAAAGTCGACGACATGACTCAACCGTGAATTCGTATGGTGTGACCGTAATGGAAAATCCAGGAGCGTTTTGAACTATGGCCCGTCCGTTCCGATCAAAGATCATCCCTCGAAATGGCTCAGTAGCGATTTGTTTGATTGCCTGCGACTCAGCTTTGAGTTTGTAGCGACTTCCTTGGATGATCTGCAGCCAACTGAGGCGCATTCCGAAGATGAGACAAACGGCCAGCGTTGCGAAACGAAAGATTCGAAGTCGACGCTCAGTACCGAACTCAGCATCATGATGCTTAAAACTCATAAAGCCCCTTCACGAGAAACATTGTCAGGGGGCTGAACAGTCGGCAAAAGGAAGTTCTCACACATGGCGATGGAAGCAAACATGAAGGCAAACAAGGCATTCCCATGACGTTGGTCGAACATACCCGACATGAAGATCACGGCGAGCATAGCTGGGTAGAAGACAAATGTCCCAACAGCTAAGGCGCGCACACTGGCGTCGACGTTGGGAGCACGTGACAGCCATGCAACTCGCAGACTTCGATATCCGAATATGACGATCACCGTGAACATTATAAGCGCAGTTGGAAGACCAACTTTATGCACAAGGCCAACATATCCGATATGAACATAGGACGTGATATGGTGTGCCTGATCGATCGGCGCCCATGTAACAAACGTTGCTCTCAGCCCATGTCCGCCAAGGGGCGCCTGCTTGACCTTCCGCAGTACGTCGGATACCTCGATGATGCGAGTTTCGAATGAGTGGTCGCCACCAGAAAATTGTGTCGACGACGCAAAGCGCGTCTTCACCATAGCCACAATGACGCCAGTTATGCGAGGATTGTAGAGATAGGCGCCAATGAATGCGACAATAGCGATCACACCGACGCTGACGATAATCCGAAGATTATTTCGGACTCGAAGAAACAGCATCGACAGCGCAATACAGGCAACAGCAAACACCCAGATAGTACGAGTGAACGTAAGGGCAAGCGCCGCAAGATTTGCCATCAGAATTCCGTACGCCAGGATCTTTGTTCTACGCTCTTCGGTAGAGACGGCGAGGACCACGGCGATGCACACCGCAAGGAGAAAGAAGGGTCCGAGAAGAGTGGAACGAGAGGCAACGATCTGATATGCGTAAACGAGATTCTCGGCAAGCCGACGTTTGAAGTTCCACGCACTCTGCACCGACATGATCAGACTGATACCACCAATAATGCCGACAAAGGACTGGATCGATGGTATGTCTTTCCCAAATTCTTCACGAAGAGGGAAGTAGTACAACATCAAAATGAAGTACGACCAGTCGACGGCCCAGCCAAAGAACTCGAGATCATTTGCTAATGCAATTCCGAGATTCAGTACAGCTACGGCAATGAAGCTCACGAGGAGAAAGTCAGCCCATGATCGAAGCAATGATCCCTTGTTTGAGGCTATATGCCATGCAAACCACAGAGTAATGCTCGAAAGGAGAATGCCACCCGTGATGGCTTCCGAGGCCGTTAGTCCATGTCCTGTGTCTGAGGCAAAAAACGGAACGGTTGCCATGAACATCGTCAGCCACAGGCGTGGACGTGACATCAGCAAGGCGAAGAAACCAACGGCACTCGCAAGTGCTGGAAGAATGACGATCGGAAGTATCGAGGCGTCAGGCACGAGCCTCTCCGGCCGGTGCCATCGTAAGCTTCCACGCACGACCAAGCAGAAGTGAGATCAGCATGGTGACGAACATTCCAATGCCCGACCCAAGAGCAATCACCATACGTCGTGGCTTGTCCTTTTCTTCTGCCGCTATCGGCTCGTCGACAACCAGCAGCACTGGTGCTGTCTTGTTCATATCAAGACGAGCCTGCTCCAGACTCGGAAGCATAAACGCCTTCAGTTTCGTAAAGGCCTCGAATTCCGCATACATCCGCAGATATGATGCGCCGATCCCGGCCGCGTCGTTCAATGAGAAGTTTCCGGCGAAACCTGGTTTCGTCTGAGCATCTTCATACTGCGTACGAAGTCGTTCAACAACTGCTGCAGCATTACGAACCTGAGGGTCATTTTTCCCATAGTTCTGTTCGAGTATACCAAGAACGGTTTCCTGCTTTAGAAGTTCGCCTTTCACCTCTGCCAGTGCTTTGGCTGCAGCCGATGCCTGATCGAGTGGAGAGTACACGCGATACTTCTTCGAATACTCGCTCAACGAATCCGTCAGTGACGCAAGCGTCGAATCCATCATTGTCACACGTGTCTCAAGGTAGGCAGCGTTCTTCGTCGCTTCTGTTCGCGAGATACGATTCGATATGTCGTTGACATGGGAAATAAAGCTCTGACACATCTGTACAGCCTTTGCCGGATCCTTGCTCCACATACTGATCTCGTAGTTGCCTTCAGCGTGGAGATTCACTTCGACATTATCTTCGAACTCATCCCGGACATCGTCCATTGGCTTGCCATGAAGGCCATACTCATCACGAAGCTTGAACTCCGAAATCATCGAGTCACGGATGGTGCGAGAAAACAGCAGGGCAATTAGCTCATAGCTCTCGCCGGACTTACCACCAAGTTTGGCAAGGCCGATGTCCTTCAGCGTTGAAGAGATCCCTCCAAGGGCACCGCCAAATCCTCCAACATCAGAGGAAGGGGGCACGCAGTTCACCGTTGACTTATAGTAGGGTGGAAGCGAGTACGCATAGAGGTATCCGGCGATAGCTGCTACCGCGGAAAGGCCGATGATGAGCCACTTAAATCTGAGTAGGTGGCGAAGAACGTCGGCGGTCGGAAACGTTTGGGTCATGGCGTACGGACAGTAATTTGGGATTCGGCAAAGTTACGACGCCAGAGCCGTCCATTACGTGTCTCAGGAGCCCCCTGACAGATCTCGCAGCCGCTGAATCTCGTCCCGCAGATTTGCAGCCCTCTCAAAGTCCAGATCTCGGGCGGCGGTCTTCATTTCGGCAAACATCTGCTCGATGGCATTCTGACGCTCTTCGGCAGGGAGATACCCGATAAGGGGCTCAGCAGCCACCTTCTTTTGCTGCTTTGCCCGTTCACCCGACTTCTGTGAACGCGACGACTGGATGTCGGCAACGCTTGTGGATTCGAGGATTTCCTCCAGAGATTTATAGACCGTGCGCGGTTCGATCCCGTGTTCGAGGTTGTAAGCATGCTGGAGTTCCCGACGTCGGTTGGTCTCGTCCATTACGGCCCGCATTGAGCGCGTGATGGAATCGGCATAGAAGATCACCAGCCCATCGGCGTTCCGAGCGGTGCGGCCGGCGGTCTGCATAAGAGACCGCTCGCTTCGGAGGAAGCCCTCCCGGTCGGCATCGAGGATGGCCACGAGCGACACTTCCGGAAGGTCGAGACCTTCGCGCAGGAGATTTACGCCCACCAGCACATCGAAGTTTCCCAGTCGAAGATTGCGGATGATCTCGACTCGCTCCAGAGAATCAACATCGCTATGAATGTAGGCAACACGAATGGAGAGATTCTGAAGGTACTCCGTAAGATCCTCAGCCATACGTTTGGTTAACGTTGTGACAAGCACACGCTCCTGCTTTGCAACACGAATCCTGATTTCACCAACGAGATCGTCGATCTGATTGCGAACCGGACGGACGTCGATCTTTGGGTCAAGAAGCCCCGTCGGACGGATGACCTGTTCAGTAACCACGCCCATGCAGTGTTCCAACTCGTAGTCACCGGGCGTGGCTGACACATAAACAGCCTGATGAACGTGCGATTCGAACTCTTCAAATCGCAGGGGGCGATTTTCAAGTGCACTTGGGAGGCGGAATCCGTGCTCTACAAGTGTCATCTTCCGCTGACGGTCACCGTTATACATGGCCCGAAGCTGTGGC
>JBJTEQ010000117.1:0-3066 GCA_046092945.1 Kapaibacterium sp. (SeqCode) | reverse complement strand
ACAGGTGGTCGAGCGGAATGTCGAAAAAGCCCTGAAGCTGAGGCGTGTGTAGGTCCATAGTGATCACCCGATTAGCGCCTGCTTCAACAAGCAGATTCGCTACGAGCTTGGCCGTGATAGCCACACGGGGCTGATCCTTCCGGTCCTGACGCGCATATCCAAAGTACGGGATCACTGCCGTGATGCGGCGAGCCGAAGCCCGCTTTGCCGCGTCGATCAACATCAACAGTTCCATCAAGTTGTCCGAAGGGGCAAACGTTGACTGGACGATGTAGAGGTCGACCCCGCGGACGTTTTCTTCGTACTTGACCCAGATTTCTCCGTCACTAAAGTTGCGAATCGCAACAAGTGACAGTTCGCGGTTCATTGCACGTGCGATCTTCAGAGCGAACTCTGGATTGGATCTTCCGGCAACGATCTTGACGTCTGAATTCACGTACGTAGAGTCCCGACAGGTGATCGTGAGCTGGGGCGGCAGGATTCGAACCTACGCATGGCGGGACCAAAACCCGCTGCCTTACCGCTTGGCGACGCCCCAGTGTGTGCACACAGAACGGTTATTCACCAGACTGCAGAGCACAGCAAAAATTCTTAACGTGTGTCCTGAGCGACGAACGGAAGAAGTGCCAGGTGGCGCGCATACTTGATAGCACGCGACAGACGGCGCTGCTGCAGTGCTGTAACGCCCGTAATGCGACGTGGAAGGATCTTGCCCTGATCGTTGGTAAAACGACCGAGGAACTTTGGATCCAAGTAGTCGATCATCCGCGACTTCTTGAGCGGATTCGTACGCTTCTTCGGCTGATTCCGCTTTTGGCGGAACGGCGAATTGATCGTGTTCGGATTTGGTGAGTTTGGCATTGCCACGTGAGTGTCTCCTGATTACTTGCCCTGGCCCTTGGCGTCACGGACGGCCTTGGTCTTCTCCATACGCTTCTTGAAGCGATCAACACGGCCCGCCGTGTCAACCAGCATCTGGCGTCCCGTGTAGAACGGGTGCGACTTGGAGTCAATTTCCAAAACCATCTTCTCGCCCTTGTAGCAAGAACGCGTCTTGAACGTCGAGCCATCGGTCATCATGATGTCGATGGTCTTGTATGCGGGATGTATACCCTTTTTCATTTCTTACCTCGAGAAATCCATCTTGTCGATCTGGCCAATGTCATCAACCTTCACCAAGCGCTCCTTGTACTTGATCGTACCCTTGTCGGAGCGGAAGCCCTTGATAACCTTGACGCTGATCTTGGTGTCGCCGGCTTTCTTCTTGCCCTTGTCACCGAATGTTTGCTGCTTTGCCATGTGATGTACTCCGCTGTGCGGACAGAATGTTCGCGTAAAACGAGCCGCAAAGTTACGGTGAATCGTTATTCTGTGCAAGTGGGTGATGCATCACGACCTAGAGTTCGTTCAAGGGTGCTATTTTGCCCGCCATGACGGTGCAGAAATTCGGTGGTGCAATCCTGCGTAACCCAGAGGGGTTCCGCGCCATGGTCTCAATTGTTGGACGGCACACCGCCCACGGCTGTGTGGTGGTGGTCAGCGCTATTGGCACCACAACGCGCACGCTGTCCACAGCGGCTGAAAAGGCCTCGCAAGGGGCTTCCCAGGACGCTCAGGACCTGTTGCAGTCAGTTACAGACGCGCACCTGCAGTTGGCCTCAGAAGCTGTCAGCAATGAATCACTGCGACGCACATTGCGCCACACGTTAACAGGATACCACGACCAGACGGCCCAGCTCCTGAAAAGTATCTCGGTAACACGAACGTGCTCGCCGCGAACGCTCGATCGGGTGTTGGCAACAGGAGAAGATCTGGCAAGAGCCATCGCCACAGCGGCCCTGGTGGACGCCGGCCTCCCGGCATGTGACATTGACGCACGAACATTGATCGTCACCAACTCGACCTTTGGACAGGCGAGCCCCCTGCTTGAACAGACACGTCATCGCGTGCTGCATGCTCTCGGCTCGTCACCAGACAGCATTGTGGTCACGCAGGGCTTTGTGGCCAACTCCGAACAGGGCGACACGACAACGATGGGACGAGAATCGTCGAACCTTTCCGCAGCGCTATTGGCAGCGTGCCTCGGTGCGTCGGGCGTAACGATCTGGACAGACGTCGAGGGCGTTCGCACAGCGGACCCGTTGATCTGCACTGGCACCTTCCCTATCGAGCACATCCACTATGATCAGGCACGCATCGCTGCCTCCTATGGACTAAAGCTTCTGTATCCAACGATGATCGAGCCAGCGCAGATGGCCGGTATACCGGTTCGAATCGCCTCACCTTTGAGTCACGGCGCCGGCACAACGATCGATGGTATCAATGGCTCTGTACGACCAATGATCACAACGGCCGAGCAGAACGACAGGATGCGCGTCACTATGCTGTTTGCCCCCATGACTTCAGCGCTCCGAGCTGCTCCGGTGGTCATCGAATCGATGCAGTCATCTGTTGCTGACGCGCAGATCGACCTCGTAACCCACGCACACGATCAGGCCGTTACCATCGTCCTTCCCACCCATGATGCACCGGAAGCGGTGCGCATCCTTCACCGAGAAATCTGCGAGAGCCCGCTATGAAGATCGAACACGACAAGGTACCCGTTGAGAACTTTACTCCGGGTTCGCGCTATACCGTTTCCATGCAGGGACGCCCCCTGTACTCAGCCGAAGTGATAAAATTTCACGGGGGCTGCTGGGCAACGGTGCGTGTAGAGAAACCGCTCGATGCGGCAATGGAAATGCATTATCAGCCGGGCACAACCTTTGATATCAAAGTAGCCCAGTATGAGATCACCCCTGAAGGGGGCTCAGCAGAAGCCTAGTTTCCGCCGGCTGTAGAGGCCTTGAGAACGCGTGCCATCATGTCCCGCTCAAGAATACCGTTGGACGGCCAGAAATGCGTTGACTGCGTAATGAACTCCTCGTAGCCAGACATCTGCGCACGAAGGATGATTTTCACCTTGCCGTCCTCAACCTCCTTGAGGTTAAAGGTGAACTGAACACGGCACGTGGTCCAAATGCCACCGCGAATGCGCGGCAACTCTGAATACTTCTTGATGTAGGC
>JBJTEQ010000116.1:0-7218 GCA_046092945.1 Kapaibacterium sp. (SeqCode) | reverse complement strand
GTTGTACTCCAACGGATCTGCACGGCATCGCAATCTGGCTGACCAGACACATTGCTGCCCGTGGCAGCCCAGGTTTTACCGCCATTTGTTGATCGGTAGATACTCGAAGGACGACCGCTTGCCAGCATGATGTGTGCACTGTCCTTCTGAGGACAGATGGCCAGGGATTTCATTCGTGCGCTGGTGCTCAGTTTGGGGATGGCACCGATGGAATCCCAACGTCCACCCTTATTGGTACTGCGGTAAATGATCGCCGGGTAGGTACGCAGAGCGTAGACCGTATCAGGATTGCGAGGATTGAAGGCAAAGCTACCATTACTGTATACCTCGAATCGATTGCCCTCGGGATCGATGAGCACATTCTCCCATGTGACACCACCATCGGTTGAGCGATCCACTCCGCTGAAGTTGATACCTCCGGCAAGCAGGACATTTGTATCGCCTGGGTTAAAGACCAGCGCCGTGATCTGGGATACGCCACCCATTTCTCCGATGCTCAGTTCCAGCCAAGTAGCACCGGCATCGGTACTCCAGAGTGCCGTGCGCGAGTAGCAGCCGGCTAGAAGCGACGATGGATTCTGTGGGTTCGAAGTGATCGAAAAGATCGCCCTTTGAGGGATTACCTGCAACCATTCCTGAGCAAATGCTGGAACGCAGATCGTGATCGTGACGCAGAGCATCAGAGTGTGACGCATGATCAACATGGGGCCTGCTCCTTGGTAAGGACGATGAATCGGAAATAGAAAGGGGCTGTCAGCTCTATGCCAACAGCCCCAAGTTTACGAATTTCTGCGCTCAGGTGCGGCGAGGAAGCCGACTTAGCGGACCACCACGAAAGACTTCATCGTACGCTGTCCGTTCACAACCAGTGCAAGGTTGTAGGTTCCCGTTGCATAGAGCGTTGCATCGACGTTAACTCCGTGAAGACCGGCACCGAGGAACTGTGAGTACACCGTTCCGAGCTTATTACCGACCATGTCAAACACTTCCAACGTCACATTGGCCGGACGGTCAAGCGTGAAGGTAACTTCAGCAGTGTTCGACACAGGGTTTGGTGCAACGTTGTTGAAGCGGAAGTCGTAGCGACGCTCATCTTCAACACCGGCTGTTGATGGGTTGACCATCGCGAAATCAATCGCGGCCGAGTTGTTGTACATGATCTGGTACACCTGACGGGGCAGCGCGGTAGGAATCGAACCCGTGTTCGTACCAATCATTCGGATCACTGGAATCTTTTCAAGCGATGGCACGATGTCCGGAATGTAGGTGCGATATGTGTGATCGTTGTCGTTGGTGCAGTTAACTGCACTTGACCACTGATTCGAGGTCATTGGGCGGCTTGTGATGAAAAGATCCGTGTCGAAGTTCGAGGCATATGCTTCCACTTCGTTGTAGGTGCCATTGGCGAACTGGAAACGGCGAACGGCAGCGAAGTCGTTCTTGCGCTCTGGATTCTGGTCCACGTACTTCACAACGAGATTGTTGTTGTCGGCTGTGCGAGCAACCTGGATCTCATGGCCGCGACCATTGGCTGCTACGACGATCGCAGGCGCGCCGATAGCCTGAGAAATTGAGTCCTGCGTTGAAACAGCATCGATAGACAGCGAATTCAGATTTGCGACTTCGTTCAGCGTCCATGTTCCGTTCTTGTAGGCTGCCTCAACGATGCTGTAACCGAGGATCGAATCAACTGAGCCTTGCTGTGACTGGCTGGCGATGCCGTACAGATAGCGGAAGAAGTATGAATACGAGTTGGCTCCGGTGACGATAAACCCACCACCATCATACGGGGAAAGGCCAGGCTGGAAGCCGATGTCTCCACCGCGTGTCTTGGCATACTCGTCGAGCAGCTCTTGTGGCAGTGAGTTAAAGTCGCCCCATGTCTTGCCGTTGTCCGTCGACTTGGAAACTTGAACGCCGCGACGGTTTTCGGCATCGTCGCTCAGAATGTTGTTGAAACATGCGTAGAGCGTGCCGTCGTTATCACCTGAGATAAGCATGGGGGCATTGTATGAAGAGCTCGGAGATTCGCTTGCACGGAACTTCTCAAGTCCCCATGCAGCTGGCATCGTTGGGCTTTGTGCGTAGTCTTCAACAACCAGGTTAAAGTTGAAGTAGCCATATGCACCATACTGCGCACCGTCGGGGTTCAGCATGCCGGCAAAGTGCAGGCCGCCGTTGGCATTGTCGCTGTGGAGGTCACCAAACTGGACGTCGTAGCCTTGACCAGGACGCTCCTGATCGCTCAGAGGGAGCTCGTATTCACCGGCAGCTGTGCGGTTCCACAGCGTCATACCACCGTAGCTCAGAGCAGGAATAGGGTACTTGATGCAGAAGATGCTGATCGGGAACTTTGATGCATCTGTTCCTTCATTTGGATTCACCCAGCCGAAGGTTGGCATACCGACGAACATGTCCGACGTGCTCTTGATGATGTCAAACGACCAGTTCTTACCCTCATTTGTTGAGCGCATGATTCCGATATCCACGCCCGAGATGTTGGACGTAATGACGGCCTTATTGCGCGTGAGATTCAGTGTGTTCGACTTCGGGTCGTACTTGAAGATGTCGTTCGAGGCAACACCAAATGGCCAGTAATGGAACTGACTGCGCACGTCCGTCGAGAAGATGCGACGGAAGGTTACGGCCTGCGTGCCGTCTTCGATCTTGTCGATCGAAGCTGCCGGCGTGATATCAGCCTGGGTCAGGCGAAGTGGGATTTGTACTGCCGGACCTGGGTTCGGCAGATTGCGGTTGGATACCTGCGCAAACGTCGATGCCGCAGAGGCGATGACGATGGCGGCAATGACCACATTTTTCATGGTTAGAGCTCCGAGGTAAAAACAAAAGAGATTTTTTCCGATTTGGGAGGCGAAAGATACGGATTCTTGGGGCGAATATCGTGCACTCGGTGGATGGGCAAAACGATGGTAGATTTGCACCCCGCATTCACCCAACGAATCACCACGCTGACATACCGGCATGAATAGCTCAGACATTCAAAGGTTACTGGAACCGATCGTCGACTCCGACCTTGGGAAATCCCTCAAGGAGCTCACTGCGATCCATTCCGTGGAGATCGCCGGTCACCGGGTCAGGGTCTTTCTGGAGGCTGTTGGCCCCCTTCATTGGGTAGCTCGTCGACTTGACCACGATTGCAAAGCGGCAATCTTGGCCAACTATCCCGAGGCGGATGTAGAAATCCTTGTCCGCGAACGAGTTGTCGACGTCAAGCGCTCGCCAACACTGTCGGGTGTGAAGAACCTGATCGCTGTCTCATCGGGTAAGGGCGGAGTGGGGAAGTCCACCATGGCGGCCAATCTGGCAGCGGCTCTGGCGCAGCGTGGAGCAACGGTTGGGCTGCTCGACGCCGACATCTATGGACCTTCGCAGCCGACCATGTATGGTCTTGCCGAGCAGTCCATGCGCGCCGAGAAGTCACCCGACGGAAAGGTCATCGGCTATCCTAATGAAGCCTATGGTGTGAAGATCGCCTCCATCGGATTTGTCATGCAGCGAGATCAGGCGGCGATCCTGCGCGGCCCCATGCTCGCAGGGTACTTCACGATGCTCGTTGAGCAGATCACCTGGGGCGAGCTGGACTTCTTGATCTTCGACCTTCCGCCGGGCACTGGTGACATTCAGCTGACGCTCACCCAACGAATTCCGCTCACCGGCGCGGTGGTTATCACGACACCGCAGGAGATCGCACTTGCCGACGTGCGCCGCTCGATCCAGATGTTCGAGAAAGTGCGTGTGAACGTCCTCGGTGTGATCGAGAACATGAGCTATTTCGTACCCCCGGATATGCCCGATCGCAAGTATTACATCTTTGGTGAAGGGGGCGGACGTTCTGTCTCTGAAGAATACCGCGTGCCATTCCTCGGAGAAGTACCAATCGACGTTCGTGTGCGGGAAGGGGCTGATAGTGGCTTCCCATTTGTCCTCGATCCGGAGTCGGGCGCAATGGGCGATGCTTTCCGTGAAGTGGCTGAACGTGTTGCCCGCCAGGTGCGCATTGCCAATGCAGTTGCCCTGAGTTCTCAACTCGAAATCGATCTATGACCGAGCAGCAGCGACAGCGATTTGACGACGTGCTCGTGCAGGTGCGGCCGTATCTCGCCGCTGATAACGGTGATATCGAGGTTGTCGCCTTTGATGAAGTTACAGGCGTGTTGGAGCTGCGCTTTCTCGGTGCGTGTCGATCCTGTGCGATGTCGGCGATGACACTTCGTGCTGGGATCGAGCGCGTTGTGCGGAAAAATCTTCCTGAAGTTCGACGTGTAGAATCCGTGCTGTAATCTCGATGTTTTCCGTATTTTCGCAGTTCTATGCGCGATGGCTCGGGCAGTTAGCTCAGTTGGTTCAGAGCATCTGCCTTACAAGCAGAGGGTCGGGGGTTCAAATCCCTCACTGCCCACACCCAGCAAGCGTGGCGGAACTGGCAGACGCACTGGACTCAAAATCCAGCGGGGTCAAACCCGTGCGGGTTCGACTCCCGCCGCTTGCACGGCAAAAGGGAAGCCCCTGACAGACGAGTCTGTCAGGGGCTTTTTCATTGCGGTATTGGGAGCTCCCGAACTAGCGCCTCACAGCTCGGGCGATAAGTGTGTCGGCATTGGAGTCGTCGAAGTCGAAATCCCTGACGGAGTCACGAACAGCCCCATCCTGGATGACATAAATCGCTGGAAGGGCCGAGATCTTGAGCATCCCTTCGTACTGATGTCTGTCCGCCTCGGTTCGCATGGACCAGATCTCTATGCTTGAGGTGGGGACCTTTGCTTCCATAAGAGTCTTGACAACCTGCGGGAACAGACGTTGCGTTCCGCGGCAGGAGCACGTTGGCTTGACGAAGATGCACACCTTCTTCGAAGGCGATTTTGAAAAGGCAGAATCGATCCCGGGGAGCAAACCAGCATTGGGCGTAAAGCGATTCATTTCTGCAACAAACCAGGTAAAGCCGGGCGTGCGCGTTAGCTCTTCGAGCGTTAGCTGCTGCGCTGTGGCTTCTGGCTCTGCCGTGGTAGAGCACCCGCTGAGGGTGACCAAACCGATTGTGAGCACGATGATGAGGTGTTTCATACGACTTACCACTTCATCAGGTTGATCTCATCGACGTATACCGTCTGCTTGTTCCGGAACAATGCCAGAACAATGGCAAGTCCGATAGCTGCCTCAGCAGCGGCCACGGCCATGATGAAAAACACGAACATCTGTCCGGCAATGTCACCCAGGAATGACGAGAATGCCACCATTGAAAGGTTAACGGCGTTAAGCATCAGCTCGATCGACATGAAGATGATGATGGCGTTACGACGCGTCACCACACCAACCACTCCGATCACGAACAGAACAGCCGAAAGGATGAGGTAGTAGTCGAGAGGAATTGCTGCGGGCATCATGATTGCGTCTCCGAAACATGGCGCTTAGCCAGGATCACTGCGCCGATAAGCGCTGCCAGCAGAAGGAGCGATACGGCTTCAAAAGGGAAGAGGTACTGCGTGAACAGGGCATTGCCGATGCTTGCCGTTGTGCCGATCTCTGTTGCGTTCTTCGCAAGTTCATTCTTGCCGGTTGGGTGCGACACAATAACGCTAC
This sequence comes from Kapaibacterium sp. (SeqCode), assembly GCA_046092945.1. Taxonomy (GTDB): domain Bacteria; phylum Bacteroidota; class Ignavibacteria; order Kapaibacteriales; family Kapaibacteriaceae; genus UBA10438. The sequence continues at coordinate 1,620 of JBJTEQ010000116.1, read as the reverse complement.
TGACCATTACAACGAGCAGGCCAGCAACGAGCATGGCAAGCGTCGGTCGTAGCGATCGTGGCCCCTCGGCTTTAACCTCTCGGCCCACGTTGAGGAGCATGATCACAAAGACCACCAGAACCATGATCGCTCCGGCGTAGACCACCACCTGGACGGCGGCCACGAACTGCGCCTGAAGCGTAAGGTAAAGCCCTGTGAGCATGAAGAAATGTGCCACGAGGGACATGGCCGAGGCCACAGGATTCTTGCGCGTGATGGTGAAGACCGCCGATGCGACGGCCCCGATAGCGAAGATGGTAAACAGGATAGACTGAAGACTCACAGCGTCGGTTCCTTGGTTGAGACAAGAGACAGCCGCCAAATATACGAAAGGGGCTGTGCGTGCATTATTCTTCGAAGCGCTCGACGGATTTGACACCCTTGATACGATGAAGCTTCTCAAAGATTCTCTGTAGATGCTCCAGGTCGGCAACATATACCGTCAGGATACCCTCAAACACCGCGTCATAGGCGTCGATGGTCACCCCACGGATATTCGTCTTCTGCACCGCCACAACAGCGCTGGTGATCTCATTGAGCATTCCGGGCCGGTCTTCACCGGTGATCTTTACCGCGGCGAGGAATTCGCCCCCTTCAGCGGATGACCACTCAAGGTCGACGATTCGGCTCTGGAGTTTGTCGTGCAGATCTGCAACATTGCGGCAGCTTGAGCGATGAACCTTTATGCCGCTTCCGATGGTCACGATGCCCACAACGGCATCGCCCGGCACCGGATTGCAGCACCGAGCATAGGAAAACAGGATCTTCGAACTTGACGCAGTCGGGTCCTTCAGGTGGATGCCCTGCTGCTTGTCGCGCGCGGCCGTGCGGAATTGGTCGGCGCTGATCGTATGATGCGGTTCAGTCTTTGGTGCTGCTGGCTGTACCAGTTGACGTATCAGTTCGCCGGCCGCTTCGACAGTGATGCTCCCCGTGGCCAGAGCGAAGTAGAAGTCAGACCGACCGCCATACTTGGCCTGCAGGCTCAGACGCTCCATATCGTCTTCGTTGAGATGCAGCCCAAGTTTCTTTGCGCGCTTGTCCCAGAGCTCCTTGCCTTCGATGACGCGCGCCCGGCGTTCCTCGTTGAGAATCCGTCGGATATGGGTTTTGGCCTTATGCGTAATCGCAATGCGCTCCCAGTCGCGATGGGGCGTCTGATTCTTCGATGTCAGGATGGAGACCTGATCGCCGGTGATAAGTTCGTGATCAAGTGGAACGATCTTCCCGTTGACCTTTGCACCAATACAGCGCGCTCCAACCTGCGAGTGGATGTCGAAAGCAAAGTCGATCGGAGTAGCCCCCTTCGGAAGGATCCTGAGTTCGCCCTTCGGGGTGAAGACGTAGATCTCATCCTGATACAGGTTCAGCTTGAAGCTCTCGAGGAGTTCTTCGGCTGCTGTGTCGCCGGCATTTTCAAAAACGTCGCGAACCCATGTAGCCCACTCCTCGAGGTCACTCGCATCCACCCAGCTGGCTGTTGCTCCCGAGTCGGCCTTGTAGCGGAAGTGCGCTGCAACACCGCGCTCGGCAAAGTCGTGCATTGCACGAGTGCGGATCTGGATCTCAAGGGGCTTGCCA
>JBJTEQ010000115.1:0-9551 GCA_046092945.1 Kapaibacterium sp. (SeqCode) | reverse complement strand
GGAGAGTCGGACCTGCGGCCACGTGTGGACGCAGTCCTCGGTGCAGATGTCGGTGCATCAGACCGACGGCTTCGTGGTGACGCAGACTTCGGTGAAGATGCAGGACCATCCGACCGGCGGCTTCGTGTCGAAGAAGGCCGCTCGGAGGTGGTGCGTGATGTTGGCGAGGACTTTCTTCGTCGATCAGATGATCGGTTCTTGGGACTTGGCATGGCGATTCACATCGTGAGCAAGAATGGATTGTATTGATTTTTCAACGGTTTCAACGTCGATCCCCGTCATGCAGGCATGGGTGCCGAGAGGACACCGAGCACCACCGTGAGCGCTGCAGGGGCGGCACTTAAGATCGCTGTGCTGCACAACACGGGAACGGGTTCCGAGTGGCCCAAATCCAAACTCCGGCACCGTTGGACCGAAGATGGCAACAACACCAGAGTTCTGAAGAGAGGCAAGATGCACGGGAGCGCTGTCGTTTGCAACAAGACAGTCCGCCGAAGCAATGATCGAAGCTGCCTGACGCAGTGTGGTGCGTCCGACAAGATCGTGCACGCCCTCGATGCCATCCATACACCCGCGAACGCTGGCGTCACCGATGACGGCTACCTGCACCCCCTCGTGTACCAGTCGCTGGGCAAGCTGACGCATCTTCTCAACAGGCCACTGCTTAGTGGGCCACACGGTCGATGGCGCGAGTACAACTCGAGGTGCTCGCTCCGGACCATTCCACGGATGAAGTTCATCTGGCAGATCCTCGGAGAATCGAAGCGGCAAAAGACTCTCGACTGTGGGAAGTGTCTGGCCTTCTCTCAGCAAGGGGGCAAGCAGAGCAAGATGACGCTGCGTGTCGTGCAGCTGACTCGGGTACGGAACAACATCGCTTGCGATCCAGCGGCTGACGGCGTCCTTGAAGGTTACGACCCTCGCTGCATTTATCGAGCGCACCAAGAGCGCGGTGCGCAGGCTTTTATGTGGCACAAGAACCCATGTCTTGCCGCCGCGAGAGAGTGAGCTCGCCAGAGCCCTCTGTGATGAAAGTGATTTATGCTGGCCGCGCTTGTCGAATGCGACAACTGCATGCACACACTCCAGCCCCCTGACAAACTCGGCCGCGGCGGGAGTGGTAACAAGGACGACCTCGGTATTCGGTAACTGCCGACGCACAGCGGCACACAGCGGCAGAGTGAGAATGACGTCGCCGAGGAATGCTGTTTGAACGATGATAATGCGCTCGGGTGAAGTCATTCGACCACCACACCCGGCGGTGGATCGTGCCGCCAGCGACGATGCTGCCACGACCAAAGACCCGGGCGCTTGCGAATCGAATCTTCGAGCATCCGCACGTGACGCTTCGTCAGCTCAATGACGCCGTACTTGTCGTTAGGCAGATCGTCCATCGGAACCGATGTAAACTCAACAACGTATCGACCATCATCGCGACGTTCGCAGACCGTGTAATAGATGGGTGTATTGAACCGTAGCGCGAGTGCTGCCGGTGCTTCGTAGGTGGGCGTTGGCCTGCCCATGAAGGTGATCCACGGGTCCTTTTCCGCAACGCCATGCTGATCAACGATAATGCCAATCGTGCCGCCGCCGGAAAGCAGCTTCACCATTGTCCGTGCTGCGTTGCCCATCGGGATCAGTTCGTTGCCAAACTTAGTCCTGTAGGAATTCAGGATGCGATCGGCAGATGCGTTGGACTGAGGGTGGTACACGATAGAGATCGGTGCGCCAAGTGCCGCGCCGGTGGCCATTGCGCCGAACTCCCAGTTTCCATAGTGTGCGGTAAGGAGGATTGTTGGTAGGCCGCACCGCTGACGTTCAACAATCGGTTCAAGACCAATGAGTTCGACGCGATCTTGGAGGTCCGCGATCGTCACCGAAGGTACAGCCAGGAGCTCTGCTAGGACGATCCCCAGATTTTCGTACGATTCGTTCAGGACCTTCGTGAGCTCGGCGGCATCGCGTTCGGGGAATGCCTGCACGATGTTGTTAGCAGTGACGCCCGCCCGCTTCGATGACAACATCTTCAGCAACCGACCGAGTGCACGGCCAAGACTGATCCGTGCCTTCCATGGCAAAAGACGCGCCAGCGAGCCGACAGAAAGCATCAACACCGTCGTGACCTGATGACCGATCCTGCTCATCGAACGCCGGGAAACGCTGGTGTCTGATCAACGCGATTAGGATTCGAGCCTTGCTCTACAACGTACAGATTAAACCAGTTCGGCTCACGCACCTGACCGATCACAGTCGATCCGCCCTGACCGCCGACGTGGACGAGCTTGTAGTTCTCCTGGCGCATCATGTCAACAAAATAGAACGTAGCGCCACCCTGGATGTCCTGGTAAAACCACGTCTCATACGGCCGTTCACCGATAACAAAATCCGACCTCCGGACCTGATTCGGCACCCCAAACTTCAAACGGGTAATGCCACGATCCGTTTTCCATCCGGCTCCCGCAAGTGGAGTACGGTAGAACTTCTCTACAAAAGCAAAGTCCTTGCGGAGCTGATCAAGCCGTTCATTTGCCATGGTTGTTTCGTCCGGATCACGAACCTTCCAGAACCGGAACAGATACCGCTGCTTTGCCCGTTCATCCGAGCATGATTTGCGGACATTCACTTCTGCCTTCGAGGCAAAGAGATCCGATAGTTCCATCTGCAAATTCAGGGCGTCACCCGTCATCACGGCCCACTCGGAAACTTGGAACTGTTCGTCTTCCGTCAACATCCGCCGTGCTGTAGGGGGCTCATCAGGGTTCAGAAGAAAAAAGCGCTCTTCCTTGGTATCGAAGACAGTCTTATGATCCTTGCTCAGGATCTGCAGCCGCACGTAATAGACGCCCGACGCCAATCCAATCAGAGGGAACTCTTCGCGAAGAACAAGACCATCATTTGCATCAAGCATTGGCACGTAGGTAGTGAACTGTTCTTCTCGAACGTGATCAAACACGGTCACGCCTATATCGAACGCACCGAGGCCACCCTGCTTGGCATTGTAGATCTCGGCATACACACCAAGCGCTGGATCGCTTCCAACCACCTCATGCCGCGGATTGGGGTCAGCAGCAACACCGTTGCGAAGAAACTTCTCATTGGAGCTCTTCGGTATGATGAGCATCACTTCCGAGAGCGCAGGTCGGAGCCCGCGAACAGGTATACTGCTCTTAAAACTCGTCATCAGGCGGCGTGAGGTGTCGTTCACATCTTTCGCAAGGAATGTGACCGAATAGATTCCTGGCGAAAGGTCAACAGAACGAACGCCGGAGAAATACTGTCTGTGACTTGGCGATGCAACACTACTCGGCACTGATGCGATCCACTGATCCCGATGGATGAGCCCCGTATCAGACGACACCTCAAGCAGGCAGTACATTTCTCCGACGAAACCGGTCGGCGCAACCACATACTTCAACGCGGTATCGGCAAAAGCGTACTGAAACTCCCACTTGGTAAGCCCCTTAGCACCGCGAAACTGCACGACGTCTGCAGTAACGTCAAGCGAGCGCTGTGCGTATATACTCCCGGCGCAGACAACGGCAGCGAGGACGATGTTCAGGATGAATCTCATGGTGCACCAGAATCTTCTGTTTCAAACAACAATGCCGCCGATCTCGACGATCGACGGCATCATAACGTCTAGATTTTCGCCATCGACAGATCAGTCAAAGCGCATCGAGATACTGACGCGGTTGATGAGGCCGATATTCGTCGTCGGGGATACCGAGTAATCAATACGGCCGGAGAAGTCCTCACTTACGTAGCGCAGACCAACACCACCACTGAGTCCGAACTGATCGGTTCCCATACGGTAGCCAGCGCGGACGCTGACAAATTCCTTCCAGGTGTACTCTGCTCCGAAAGCAAACTGCTCCTTGACGTCGGAGAACGTCTCGAAGTCGACGGCAGTGATGAGCGAGTGCTGCATTACGCCGCTGGCATCAACTTCCGGTTCGAACAACGCTCCCTTGCAGAGGTCCGTGGAAAGACCCATGCGGAAGGAAAGGGGCATGTCAAATGGCGACGTCAGCATGCGCATATCAACCGGGAGCGTGTTGATACCGCCGATAGGATTGTTCGAGCGAGCAACATCAGAACCTGTGTACTCCATCTGAGTGCCAAGTGAGCTGATGCTGAATCCGAGCACAATACCTTCAAAGCCGGTCTCATAGCGAGTGCCAACATCAAAGACAACCCCGCCGGCATTCATGTTTGTGAAGCCCATGGAGATGTACTTTGCCGTAACACCGAACGAGAACTGATCCGTAAGCTGTCCGGCAAACGTGAGACCAAGCGCTACATCACTGACCTGATAGATACCACCAGTACCGTCCTGTTGGTCCATCGTTGTGACCTTGATGTCGCCGCTGGAAAAGTTCGTAAAGCTTGCAGCCAGACGATACTTATCGCTGACCGGAATCACAGCTGCAGCAAAGTTGTGCGTCATTCCGGCGAACCAGAACGTTTGGCTGAAATCAGCTGCATACTTCTTGATCGATGCCAGACCGGCAGCATTCCAGAAAATGGATGACAGATCGTTGCCGACGGCTGAGTAGGCACCACCCATGCCCGAGGCACGGGCACCAACGCCGATCTTGAGGAACTGTCCACCCGAGAGACCAACCTTGGTAAAGTCCGTCGAGGAAATTGTTGCCTGCGCAGAGGACTGCTTGGTTGATGCCGCGAATACTGCAGCAGACAGAAGAAGAGCGATAACGCGTGTTGATTTCATTGTGGTTCTCCTTATTCCCCTTCGCCGACGAATCGGGCTGGTCCGACAACTACGGCGAACTTGCGAATAACGGAAGCGCCACCCGGCGTTTCAATCTTCGCGACAAACATTTGACTAGCTCCGCGGCGCTTACTGAGTTGGCTGCGCGTCAACAGATCCCACACGTCGGCGCCGATCTGTGCACGTTCAGAGGCATCTTGACGTTCGACTGTAGCACCGTTTGACGGCGGGTTGAACTCGTTGTGCTCGATGGTGCGGACAAGCTCCCCGTTAACCGTGTAGATGTTGATCGTACAGACGCGCGGCAGGCGTGTGAAGAAGATCTTGCCTTGGAACGGCGAGCTCATACCTTCGTTCGACACGTAGTATGGGTTCGGCGCAACTTGGACCTGCTCCAGTTCTTCACTCGTGAACGATTCCGTCTTCGTAACAGGATCGTACTTGTCGTAGTTGTTAACCTTGATCTTGGCAGTCGCGTTGTCAAACGGGAAACCGAAAGCGCCACCGAACGTAGAAACGATCACCTTGTCACCCGCCTTGAAGTCTTCGCTCGGATATGCTGCAGGTGGGTTCGAGGACGTTGGCGCGTTCGAGGCAACCACGTTGCTCGATGTGCGACGTCCACGGAGTGAGGCGTCGAGAACGAACTGTGTGCCACCAAGAGTAATCACGTTCACGAAGTCGAGAGTGTCCTTGCCAGTTGTGGAAATAGTCCGTGACTTGTAGTAGCGAAGCTGCTTACCAAGTGGGCGTCCGGTGTTCACTTCGGCGGCATAGAATCGAAGACGGGCAGGGCTCCACTCACCATTGCGTGAGTTACGCCATCCATAGGAAGCAGATGCGAAGCTCCCGGCAGGAACGAGCTCGTAGTTCGGGAAGTTGCGCTGTTCGGCTGCAGGAACCTTTGTGTAATCCAGTGCCTGTGGCTTGAGGTTGAATGGATACGACACAACGACCGAGTCAATCGTACCATCGGGCTTCGGATCGCCACGCTTGAACGAGTAGATGTTTCGGATCTCGTACTCGAGATACTCAACATCCGGGAACGTCATCGTTGAGTCCTTGCCAACATCATCAGTTGTATTGAGGGCGAACTTGCTGGTCAGAGATTCGCGGCCACCACCCTTAAAGGTGATCTCGTACACACCCGGACCATTGTTGTATGATACGGCCCACGGTGCGGCCGGCACAAAGCCTGGGAACGGCAGCTCGATATATGGAGGCGCGAGGTTGAGCTCGTTCGTCTGATTGTATAGTCCCGCCACCGTATTGCCTGTCGCTACATTCACATTAGCTGGACCATTGACAACGTAGGCCGAATCTCCGCGATATGAACCGCCCCATTGTTCAATGGCATAGTCAAACGCCAGACCGACCGTTCCAAGTGCATACTTGTTTGCAAAACAGGCTGCATCAGAGGTGTACGAACCAGCACGAAGCTTCCGTTCACGTGAATCTTCTAAGCCAAACGTAACCGTATCGATACGAGCGATGCTGCCATCAGACGAGAAGATCGTATCAACAGTGATCGTATCAACGAAAGAGCGCGCCTGTTCCGTAAAGTAGGCGAATGGGGCTCCTTCACGCGCATCAGACGGACAGAGGATCGGCGGAAGGAAGCTGCTCCACTGCGCGATCTCGTCACCCGTGGCTGAGTCACGAAGCGTAAACAAAGCACCATAGAGACCGATGAGGTCATTTGGGTTGTTCTTGAATGGCCAGCCTGCCCACGTGCGATTGAACGTCAGGTTCAACGTCCGACCACCAAACAGCTGATTGAACCGCTGCTCGTCGTTAACGAGAAGACGGATGTTATAGATACCGCCAAGACGCTTGGAGTTCTCTTCATCGGTTGTGAGCGTAAACTGGGCTGATTCTCCCGGGCGAGCGCCACGTGGTGACACGGTCACGGTATTTGAGCTCGCACGATCATTCAGCTTCATTTCGGTAGCATTCGAGTAATCACCCTCGTCGTACGCACGAAGTGCATAGTAGTAATCAACATTGTTGATGAGCTTCTCACTTCGCTCTGGGTCGGTAAAGTACTCGACCGTACCGTTACGATTATCATCGCCAAGGTCGACGAAGGTGCGGTTGTTCGTGATGTTGCGAATGTGACGAGCGATGAGCCCCTTGCGGACTTCATTGAGTTCTTCGAAAGGACGGAAACGCGTTTCATTGACTACTGACCCATCTGGTAGGGTTACTTCTTCAATGTCCGGGAAGCGGAACGGCTCAAGAACAACCTGGCGCTTCAGGATGAAGCGGACCAAAGAGTCAGTTGCGCGTATGGCTTGGACGGAGTCGACCGCGCCATTCGTCCCACGCGTCACCGGAGGGATCGTATCGATCTTGCTGCGCATGAAACAGAATTGGATCGAGTCAAGCTTGTCAAAGTTTGCAACACCATTTGTCAAGCCACTGGTCTTGAGACTACCGTCGGCATTCGTGTTATACACCACCTGGCCGTTACGAAGACGACGAGGGTCACGATTGTTACGAAGCTGAGCAAAGTAGGAGCCCCATGGTTCAGCAAAGATGAGAGTCCGGGCCACCAGTGCACGACGAGTACCAGGCTTGACGATGTCAACGACGCGGAACTGATCGATCTTGACACCTTCAACTGTTGGGATCGATTCGCCAAATTTTACATAAGGCGACGGGACAACGAATTGTGCAATCTGCTTCCAGCCGAGTGGCCCCTTCCGGGCATTCGTACGGAGATCTGTATCGAAGGTATCGAGGTCCGTGCGGCGAGCACGATACAGACGATATCCCATGAAATCCAGACCTTGTTCGAGCGTATCGACCGACAGTTCCGAAGTCGAATCCCACTGGATCACTGCACCATTGTTCAATGGCAACCAACCGTCATCACCGACTGGGATTGATGAAGCAGGTGGCCCCTTGCGCCTGAACTTGAAGTTCGCTTCGCGTGGAGGGACAGGAGCAACAAAGTTGTTATCGTAAACGAACTGTGCGAACTGGACCTTACGGATCAGTTCCGCCATGTCTTCTACCGTTCCATCTGCATCGCCACCCTTCGCTGTGGAGGCGAGTACGATGCCAACAACGATACGAGCAGAATCACCCGGACGCATGTGGAACGGACCTGTTGCCATCATCAGTCGACGGTCACCGGGTCCAAGGTCGCCATCACGACGCTGACTCGACATGAAGTTATAGCGGTCTTCGTTCTCGAGTGCATCCTCTGTAATAGGCCAGTTCCGCATCGTTTGAAGTCCGAGCTGTTCGTTGACTGGGAACTTGGCTTTGTCGTGACGAATAAACTTGTCTGCATCAACGGCAGGCGACTCAAGGAAGTTGAAGCCCAGATAACCGAAACCTTGGCCCGCCTCGAGGCGATCACCGTTCGTCCATTGTACGGCAAGATTCAGATCTGGTCGTTCGTTGTAGTAGCGTGCGCGATCATTAGCAGCTCCTGCTGCACTATTCGTACGAAGTGCAATGTCAACGTCCTGAACGGCAGCCATCCAACAGTCGTAAAGAGTATCCTTGAAAGTCTTTGGATGGATGAACAGATACTTCATGAAGAGAATATCGCCGTAATCCCCAAAGCCCCATGAATAGACGATCTGTTCGATCTGGAGTCCAAGAGGGAAGCCTTCAGCGCGGCGGCGAGGAGCGCCATTTTCATAGCGAGAAAGGTCCGTGTCCTTGTACACGCTGAACACGTCTTCACCAGAGACGAAAGCCGGTTTGTCCTTCGCAGTCAGCTTCGCGCGATCCTCGATCTTGTTGACGTAATTGCCGTAATAGTTGTCAACTCGAAGTGTCTTATTCGGGTCATTATCCCAAATCGGCCAATTAGGAAGTTCCGGATTAAGCTTCTCAACACCAGTTTCATCGGAGAAATCAGTAGAGAAGTAGGTGCGATTCTTACTCCTTCCTGCTTCGGACTGATCGAGAAGGAATCCATCATCGATCGTTCCCGGCGTCATCCAGGAACGACCGGAGTTCGGATTATACGTCACCATCACGCGCTTGCGCAGCGTATCGGAACCTGGCGGAAGCTTGCGTGCGGCAAACCATGCTCCACCGGCGAACAGGTACTGATTATTCCGTCCGCGAGGCCAGAAGGCCCCACCCTGACCATTCACTACATCAAAGCCAAAGATCCCGTAGTTGGTCGTAATAAAGTCGATCTTGGACTTTGTGTTTTTCTGTTGATCAAACACGCCTGTTGGTGTGCGCTGCACATCTTCCGAGGCGTCGCCTTTACGACCCTTTGTGTCGCGGTTGATATCAGCTGATGCCGATACGGAACCGAGAACAATTACTGCCACAGCAAAAGCGTGCCACCAAGAGCGAATCATAACATCTCCATTTTTCATCGTAGGTGTGATCATCGTTCCATTCTCCTCGATTAAAAGCGGAACGCAACGGCAAAGTACACGCGTCGTGGGAACTGGTAGTTACCGCGACGGTTCACGATCATGTTGACGTAGTCCTGGTAGCCGCGGAACGTCTCTTCCGGTGTTACGCGACCATCCTTGTTAAAGTCTACACGCTCTTGGTAGAACCGATTGCCATAGCGGTCATACTGATTCAATGAGATCGAGCTCTTATTCGCTGGATCTGCATCGCGGTAGTACGTCGTGGCTGGGAAGTCAGAAGGACGACGATTCAACGCAAATCCATCGTAGTCTGGACTGCGTGTCGTGGTGTAGAACGAAACAGCGCCTGTGTAGTTCAGAAGATTTTCTACGTCGAGACTCAAGTCAAGAGCAGTGCGCCCACCGAAGATCCCCGTTAGCGGGATAGTCCGTGTAATACGCATTTCGCTGAACCAGTTTGA
>JBJTEQ010000114.1:0-15828 GCA_046092945.1 Kapaibacterium sp. (SeqCode) | reverse complement strand
AGTTGAGCTTTGGTGGTGCGATCTTATGTGCTGCCAAGTATGAAGAGTCTCTTGTTGACGATGATGTACTGAATCAGACTGTAGATCGAAAGAAGCGTTACTAGCAGAAGTCCGGCCGTGATTCCTCCAAAAGCAATTATCATCGAAGCATAGCCGCGCAGCTGCGAGTCAGGCGGCGCGGAACGATGAATGGCAACGCAGAGAACGGCAATGATAATCACCACCATCTGCAGAAAGGTCTTCACCTTCGCCACTCTGCTGGTCTTCATCGTCATGCCGCGATCATCGGCAATCGAGCGCATGGCTGTGGTACCGAAGTCACGAAGAACGATTACAACGAGCAACCACATTTCCATGATGTCCAGCATGTAGAGCGCAACAAACGCCGAAGTGGTAAGCACCTTGTCGGCAAGTGGATCAAGAAACACGCCATGGTCCGTCACTTCACCATACTTGCGTGCGAGGTAACCATCGAGCCAATCGGAAAGCGCCGCAAGAACAAAGATGATCAGTGCAACGATGATACCGGCTGGAGTGTCTGATATCATGAAGATGAGGAAGATCGGCGCCATGAAGAACCGACTTAGAGTAACAATGTTGGCGTACGTGAACTTCATCGAACTATCCGCCGAGCCTCGTAGACGATCTGCGCAAACTCCTGCGCTTTTAGAGATGCACCACCAACGAGGGCACCATCAATATCCTGACAGCTGAAAAGCCCGGCCGCATTGGCAGCAGTAACGCTGCCGCCGTAGAGAATTGGAACAGGTCCGTGCACAGCATGATGAGCAAGTCGGGCACGAATAGAAGCATGTACAGCCTGCGCCTGCTCTGCAGTCGCAGCCAGCCCCGTACCAATAGCCCATACGGGCTCGTAAGCGATCACCGATTGCGAGACGACATCAGCACCGGCGGTTTCGATTATACCGTCGATCTGGCGACTGATGACGTCATGAGTCGCGCCGCTCTGACGCTCTTCGAGCTGCTCGCCGACACAGATGATCGGACGCAGTCCGGTATGCAGGGCATGACTCGCCTTCCGGCCGATCTCGGCATCCGTTTCCTTCTGATCTCGCCGGCGTTCGCTATGTCCGAGGATCACGTAGGTACATCCAACATCGCGAATCATTTCCGCGCTAACCTCGCCTGTGTAGGCCCCCTTCTGGCTGACGTGACAGTTCTGAGCACCAAGCTTGATTCCATGCAATCCGTGGTCGGCAAGTGAAGACAAGGCCGTGTAGGGTGGACAGATCACCACGTCGACGTGTTCATTCGATACAGCATCAAGGCGCTCGAGCGCGGTCAGAAGCTCGAGGGCCTCACCACGCAGAAGATTCATCTTCCAGTTTCCGACAACAAGGGTGGATTTCACTTGCGTTGCACTCCGCTGACACGCCAAAGACGATAGGAACTAAGATCTTGATTGGACTCGAAACCCACACCGTTGATGCGCTCCAGTGGTGTCTCGATGCGCACGGCACGCTCTGTGCGAATGCGCTGTGTGGACTGGATCCAGGAGAGCTCGCTTGAGCTAAGTGTCACATCGCGTTTGAGAGATACCACACGGACGTTGCCGATAGCGGTCATGTTCTTCGTTCTGTCGTCAACCACACATGAGTCCGACGTAAGACGCGCAACGGGCCGCTTGTTGTCACGATCAAAAAAGTCCACCGTTACCGGTCCACTCATGGTTGTTTTCGCTTCCTGCTCGAATACCCGTCCCACGCTGGCATAGAGTCGCGCTTTCACAACGGTCGAATCCGAAAACGTTACGACAACGTTCGTGGCCATCTGTGAGGGGGCTGACACAAACGGATCCTCGGAGACGGTTGTCCCAGCCGGTTTCTGTCCACAGCCAGAAATCGCTACCGCAATGATCATTGCGGCGAGCAGGCCAGGTCTCATTGGTGCCAGTAGCACAGGACCATGGTCAGAAAGTCCGCCATTTCGGCAAGCGGCAGTTGCGTTGCGGCATCGCTTTTTGCGTTTGCCGGATCGGGATGCGTCTCTACAAACAGACCATCAACGCCAACAGCAGCCGCGGCTCGGGCAAGTGCAGGAATGAACTCCCGACGTCCGCCGGACTGCGCACCGATCGAGGGCTGCTGCACGCTGTGCGTGGCATCGTATATCACCGGATAGCCGGTCTGACGCATGATCACAAGGGACCGATAGTCCACGACCAGATCATGATATCCGAAACTTGTGCCCCGTTCCGTCAGCCAGATATTGCTATTTCCGGCAACGGCTACCTTCTCGGCTGCCTTGGCCATATCATCCGGCGCCATGAACTGCGCCTTCTTGATGTTTACCGTTCTACCCGTGGCTGCTGCCGCCTGAAGCAGTGACGTCTTTCGGCTGAGAAAAGCCGGGATCTGCAGACCATCGACAAAAGGTGCTGCCATCGACGCTTCAGCATCGCTATGGATGTCCGTGAGCGTACGAAGTCCGTGAGCACGGCCAGCATCGTGGAGCGCCTGCAGCGCAAGCTCATCACCTATTCCGGAGAAGGAACCGGCACTGGTTCGGTTTGCCTTCCGATAGCTGCCTTTAAGCACCAATTCTACCGGTAGGTCTCGACAAACGTTCGCCAGATGTTCAGCAACGCGCATGATGAGGTCGGATGACTCAACAAGGCATGGACCGGCAATGATGATCGGATGTTGCGTGTGCGTCTGCATGAATGGCCAAAATTACCATTAAATTGAGGCGCAGCATCGAGGCAAATGGCCCCACGTCCGGAACATATACCAATCAAACGTCGCTCATCGACCACGGAGGACACGTCGACCATAGACGAGTCCCCGCGTCCGAAGCAGCGTACGCTTAACGACGAGGTCGATAGGCTTCGCCGTTTCCGCATCGGTGCGGTCCTGCTCGGCGTACTCTCGCTGCTGATGATCGTAGCCATGGTCTCGTATTCTAGGGCCGACGAAGCAAACGCTCAGTTGACGATGCGCGACATCATGCGTGTAGTGCAGGGTGACAGCGACATCCGGATGAAATTCGATCAGACGCACAACTGGATCGGGCTCTTCGGTGCGGTTCTCGCCAACTGGATGTTCACGGTATGTCTTGGCATCTGGTCCGTTGTTCTTCCCGTACTGCTCCTCTTCTGGGCGCGAGACCTGTTTCGCTGGCAACGCATAACTCCCCTTGTTGCTCGACGCTCGATCGTATCAATTGGTGCCTTTACTTCGCTGGCAACACTGATCGCAACGTTGCAGCTGATCGACGGATTCGATTTTATTCCACGCGAAGCCACCGGGGCTATCGGACAGTTTCTCGCCGGTGTTACAACGCAGTTTATTGGACGCTTCGGTAGCCTTGTGGTCTGGCTGCTCCTGAGCACAGCGGCATTCGTCTTCGGATTCCAGATCGACATTCGCGGAGTCTCCACCTCGCTTGATGATCGTCTCGCGACCTTTCGGGTACGTCTGCAGCATCTGCTGTCGTATATCTGGACCAAGGAGCCCCGTGCCATGCGAACTGCCGATGACGACACGGACGACGTCATCGAGGATGACGACGATACGGATTATGCGGATTTGCCATCGGAGAATGAAGAGTCGATAGAGATTCCGGCAGCAACACGACGCTCGACATTTTTCTCAACAGCAAAGAAGTCGATTATTCGCCCAGCAAATCTTGACGACGAGCCGATGACGATCCTGCGCCGGGACTCCGAGCCGCAGGATGCAGAGCCAGATTCAGAAACAGGCACAGATTCGATCTATGGTCAGCAGCTCTCGGGATCGGTTCGCATCCTTCGACCGATCAAGCCCGACCCAATAGCCGAGGGGCGTTCGGCCGAGACACCGATTCCACCGCCTACCCCCGCGAGTTCAATCGCTCCTTCGGTCGATCTGAGTGAAGTAGAGAAGCGTCTTCAGAAGCTGCATCCGCAGAAGGACATCACGCTCTTCCCTCGCGACGAAGATGATGCTGAAACGGACGATCTTGATGATGATGAATACGTCGGAACGTCAGACGAAGATGATGAGTCGCAGGTCAACGTGCCCTCTACACCTGCGGTGACCGTGCAGCGACCGCTTACGGTTACAGTGCAGGACACGCTCTTTCCGATCGAGCCGGAGGTTCAGCTCTCCAACGTCACGATGTACGACGAAGAGATCGCCTACAAGCCCCCTACTGCAGCACTTCTGGTTGATATCCCTCAGGAAGGGGCTATTGATGACGCGGAGCTTGAGGCTAATGCACAAACCTTGCAGGAGAAGCTCGCCACGTTCAAGGTTCGTATTGAGAACCTTACCGTAACCCCGGGTCCGGTAGTTACGCAGTATGAGTTTGTACCGGCCTCAGGCATCAAAGTCTCTCAGATCGAGAACCTTGCCGACGATATTGCTCTTGCACTCAAGGCGCAGGGAGTTCGCATTATTGCGCCGATTCCTGGCAAAGGAACTGTCGGCATCGAGATCCCAAATCACAACCCGTCGATCGTCCGCTTCAGCTCCATCATCAAGAGTCAGAAGTACCACGATGGTAAGATTGAGCTGCCTCTGGCCATGGGCAAGACAGTTGTCGGTGACGTGTTCTGCGCCGATCTGACCAAGATGCCACACCTTCTCATTGCCGGTGCAACCGGCAAGGGTAAGTCAGTCGGCATCAACACCATCATTGCCTCGTTGCTCTATCGGATGCATCCGAGGGATCTAAAGTTTGTGATCGTTGATCCGAAGCGCGTTGAGATGAATTTGTATGCATCACTTCGCGACCACTACCTGGCGATCTCACCAGACATCAACGAATCGATTGTTACATCCCCGCAGAATGCCGTCATCGTACTCAAGGCGCTGGTGGAAGAGATGCAACAACGCTTCAGCATACTTGCGGCTGCCGGACAGCGAAACGTTCTCGATTACAATCAGCGTGTTCGTGAAGGAAAGATCAGGGACAAGGGAGGCTTTGCCCATCGTCCAATGCCCTACATCGTTGTGATCATCGACGAGCTGGCCGATCTGATGATGACGGCATCAAAGGAAGTCGAAGAACCGATCTGCCGTCTTGCTCAGCTTGCTCGTGCCGTGGGCATCCACTGCGTTGTGGCCACGCAGCGCCCGAGCGTTGACGTTGTTACGGGGCTTATCAAGGCCAACTTCCCTGCCCGTATTGCCTACCAAGTAAGCTCGCGCATCGATTCTCGGACGATCCTCGACGGCACTGGTGCAGAGCATCTCATCGGTAATGGAGACATGCTGTTTGCGCCGGGCAACACCCCGATGCCGATTCGAATGCAGAACGCGTTCATCTCAACAGAAGAGGTCGAGGCAATCTGCGAATGGATCGGCAAGCAGCGTGGATACTCCGCCCCTTACATGCTCCCGTCAATAAACAAACGCTCAGGGTCAGGGGGCTCCTCCGGCAGCGACCGTGATGCCTTGTTTGAAGATGCAGCTCGGATCTTCATACAGCTTCAGCAGGCCAGTACGTCCACGCTGCAGCGTCGACTCAAGATCGGCTACGCCCGCGCAGCACGAATCGTGGACGAGCTGGAAATGACCGGAATCGTCGGACCACCGGATGGTTCGCGCGGACGTCCTGTTCTTCTGCAAAGCGAGAGTGAGCTCGAAGCGTATCTGTAACGCCCCCGGGTGTGACGATGTGACCGCGAACCGTTACGGGAAGAGGAGCTTTGCGCGCAGTCGTGGCAGCATTTCGCTTAGCGTTGGGGCAACAACATCCGCATCGGTGTCGCCGAATTCACCAACCAGTGCCGTCCTGACACCGGCAGCCCTTCCTGCCTGTGCGTCGGTGATGGAGTCGCCCAGAAACCAGCATCGCTTAGGGTCAAGACCGAAATCTGCGATGGCTTCGAGGAGCATTCCCGGAGCTGGCTTGCGACGTGGACTGTTGTCAGTATCAAGGTCGGTGCATTCATAGATCGCGTCCAGCTGCAGATGATGATCCGCCAGCTGCGACTGCATGGTTGCATGAACACCATCAAGGTCGGCAAGGTCCATGAGCCCCTTGCCAACTCCCTGTTGATTGGTGATAAGGATAAGTCGATAACCAAGTTGACGAGCTGCCGACAGGATAGGAAGAACATCCTCGAGAAGGTGGAATTCCTCTGGCTTGCGTACGTATGCACCAACAAGACGCTTGTTGATGATCCCGTCGCGGTCGAGAAAGAGTGCGCATGTCATTGTATCAGCCGATCAGTTGTTGGTCATCAGAAGCAGTGGTGTCTTCCTGAAGATAGTAGTGCGGCAGCAGTTCAGACGTTACGGGATCGAGAAATCGACTCGGCTTGCCAAGGACATCCGAGTTCTGCCATTCAAGCATGATCGATGGATACAGCAGACACAAACGACGCTTAGCTCTCGTAGCGGCAACGTAGAGTAACCGCCGCTCCTCCTCGAGGCTTTCCTCGTTATCTGCACTGCGTGCCGAGGGAATGCGACCTTCGTTGACCCATAACAAGAAGACAGTATTCCATTCGAGTCCCTTAGCCGAATGGATCGTAGAAAGAGTTACGAACTCGTTCTCCGCATCATCCGGATCAATATCATCGAGTGTGTCGGTTGGCGGCTCCAGGGCTATGTCAGCAAGAAACTCTGTCACAGTTCCATACCGCGAGGCGATCGCAACGATTGTCTCAATGTCCTTCCATCGTTTTGGTGCATCGTCGTACACCGCCTGAAGCACGCTATGATAGGCATCTGCGATCATCGAACACCTTTGCTGTGCCGACGGCACAGTTCTGGCTCGCGCAAGCATAGCAACGAGTCCAGCAACAACTGAGGCGGCCTTAGGGCCTAGGCCGAATGACCGTTCAGGATTCGCCAGCGGGTCTGTTTCGGCAAGGAGTGATTCGATCACCGTTTCGGCTGTCTTCTGACCGACGCCTTCCAGCTGCACGAGAACGCGATGCCAGCTGATGACGTCTCGCGGATTCTCGGTCAGCCGCAGTCGTGCGATAACGTCCTTTACGTGTGCCGCTTCGGCAAAGCGAAGGCCGCCATACTTCCTAAAGGGAATGTTCGCCTTCTGCAGTTCGATCTCCATGTCGAAGGATAAAAATCCACTTCGAACAAGGACGGCCATTTCGGAAAGTGGCACCCCGGTTTCGCGCAGTTCAATAATCTGCTGTACAACAAACTGCGACTGCTGACGCTCGTTAACGGCTGAGACGAGCATTGGTGCTTCGCCCGGGGGCGATGTGCTCTGCAGGTGTTTGTCAAACATGCCCGGAGCTGCTTCGATGACCGCATTGCAGACGTCGAGGATCTGCTGCGTACTGCGATAGTTCTGCTCCAGTCGGATGATCTCGCACGGAACAAATGTCTCGGGCACCATGTGGATATTCCGCACGTTGGAACCGCGAAAGGAATAAATGCTCTGGGCATCATCACCAACGACCATGACGTTTCCACTATGGCCCACCAGACCCATGATGATCTGATGTTGCAGGTTGTTCGTGTCCTGATACTCATCGACCATTACGTAGCGGAACTGTGAGCGCAGCACCGGACCAATGCCCTCATCGCGCGTGGCAGCCAGCAGATACAGCAGCAGATCATCGTAATCGAAGAGTCCGTTGTCGTGCTTGTACGAGTTATAGGCACGGACGATCTGCCCTATCACCTCAGCATCATCAAGAAACTGAGGATACTGATCTGCAATGACGTCGCCGAGCGGCTTCGACATGTTCACCGCCTTGGAGTACATGTCGTGAAGAGTGGACTTATTCGGGAACCGCTTACGCTTGCGCGTTGCGTCGGAGCGGGATCTGACAAGACTCATCACGTCTTCCGCATCCGACTGATCGAGGATCTGAACCGGCGCTGCAGTTGCCTGTCGGCCAGGCACACCAAACCTTCGAAGCGTCGTCCACGCGAATGCATGAAACGTGCCCCCGGATACGCGTTCGCACCGACCATCCAGAAGTGCCGATGCGCGGCGCAGCATTTCCGAAGCGGCCTTTCGCGTAAACGTCAGCAGAAGAATCGATGTCGGGTCCACCCCATCTTCTACCAGGCGTGCAACTCGGTAGGTTAACGTGCGCGTTTTGCCCGTCCCGGCGCCGGCAAGCACCAGTGCAGGTCCATCCGTATGCATCACGGCACGCAGCTGCTGCTCGTTGAGAACCTGCTCGTAGGGAATACGGTATGCCTTCCCGGAGGGGGCTACCGTTGCCGGTTTAAGAACGAGCTTCTTCATCGGTGTGGCATCAGTATGCCAGCAATGACCGGAGCTCCGAGGCTACACGTTCGATCGTTGGAATCACGGCGTCCATCATGCCCTTGTTGTACGGAATCGGAACATCGACTGACGCACACCGCACCACAGGAGCATCCAACGAGTTGAAGCATTCGCTGGTAATCGTAGCGGCTATCTCGGCACCGAAGCCCGCCGTTATCGTGTCTTCGTGCAGTACCATGCATCGATTCGTGCGTCGAACAGAAGCCAGCACGGCCCCACGGTCCCACGGCACAATCGTCCGCAGATCGATGATCTCAATGTCCTCACCAGTGAGCTCCACCACGGACTTCGCACGATGAACCATTTCGCCCCATGTCACAATCGTTGCGCGCGAACCCGAGCGCACGGTTGCGGCCACACCAAACGGAACCAGATAGTCATCGCCCGGATACACTCCCCGGCCCGGGGCCGTGTCCTGAATTGCGCGGTGCTCAAGGAAGAACGTCGGATCGTTACCACGCAGGGCCGTCCGCAGAAGACCCACAGCATCCTGGGCATTCGATGGCATGGCAACCCGCCAGCCGATCGTGTGGGCAAAGATCGCCTCCCCGCTTACGCTGTGCCAAGGGTCACCGGTGCGCTTTGAGAAACCTACCGGGATGCGGACCACCATCGGCGCGGCAAAGTCTCCGTTAGTGCGCCAGCGCAGCGTGCCACAGTCGTTGATTTGCTCTGTTGCCGGATCGAGATACTTACGGAACTGGATCTCCGGCACCGGCAGCAGTCCGGCGGCAGCCATGCCAACAGCTCGCCCGATGATACCGTCCTCGTTAAGTGACGTGTCAAAGACTCGTCCAGCTCCATGGCGGACCTGCAGGTCGACCGTGGCGCCGTGTACGCCCCCTTTCACGCCGACATCTTCACCGAAGACCACACAGCGCTGGTTGACCGTGAGTTCACGGTCTAGCGTGCGTTTTACGGCCTCGATAAGATTCACCCGTGGACCGTCTTCGACCTTCAAGCCTGTTGAGGAAGGGGGCTCAATACCATCCCCGAGCAGTCCACCATGTTTCTGCGGCGTTCCGTCAAAGAACACCATGGTCAGTGCATCGTTTGGCTCCGGCTGTGCTTGAGCGAGTGCTACGTCACGAGCCTGCATCACTTCGTTATTGACTGACGCTACGAACTCGTCCCATCCCTCTTCGGTCATGTACTTTTTGCGAATGAACATCGAGCGGAGTTTGTCAACAGGGTCGCGTGCAACGTCGTCTTTGCGCTGCTCCGGTGTCTTGTACGTTTGATTGTCCGCACCGCTGTGACCGCAAATGCGCGGAACGCGAACGCGCAGCAGTGCCGGCCGCTGTGATTCCCGCACATGATCGACGGTCTTGGAGATCAACCGGTCCGACTCTTCCGGATTTGTTCCATCAACTTCGACGATGCGAAGTCCGCCAAATGCAGCAAGATTCTCGGCAATGTTGCCACCTGGCGTCTGCATCGTGCCCGGCACGCTGATGCCGAACTGATTGTCTTCGATGAAGAAGATCATCGGCAGCTTCAACGTCGTTGCGATGTTCAACGCTGCCCAGAATCCATTGGTTGCCGTGGAACCATCGCCACCCAGGGCAATGGCAACCGCCCCCTTCCATGAATCATCGTTGAGAACAGTGGCGTGATAACTAATAGCCTGAGCCCAGCCAACGCATGGTGTGTACTGCGCGCCGACGTCGCCTGATGCGGGAAGAACCGTTACGCCATTGCGGTTTGGCAGCGAGTGGACAACGCCGATGTCACGTCCACCGTTACGACTCCCCGAGAGTGCCAGGGGTCCGGCAAAAGACTCCTCGTACGTCATGCCTGCCGCGATCACAAAGGGTCGCGAGCGGTAGTAGACCGTGGCTCCATCATGACCCTGACGCAGGGCGTGACCCAGGATGGCCTGTGGCAGTTCGTGCCCGCGTGCAGAGAACTGATATGTCACCCGTCCCGAGGGGGCCAGTTCTGTCTCCTCGATCGTATCGATGATGCGCGAGGCCAAAACGGTTCTCGCCACCTCAAGCCACTGATTCTTGGTCATGCTACCTCTTTTTTGGATCGGACGTACGGGGCAAAACTACGGACCGTGGTAGATTTGCAGGGTCCTTCGTTTCCCACTATGCAGGAATCCGGTCATGAAGCGTTTTATCCTCTCTATTGGAAGCGCCGCACTGCTGCTCTCAGCGAGTGCTAGCGCACAATTCAGTGTTCCGACATATGAGCCCAGTCAGTGTTTGAGTACGGCAAAGGCCTCCATCACCGGAGCGACAGACGCCCAGGTTATCGGTATCGTTGCTGTTGGACTTGATATTCCCCTTGGCACTACATCGCTGAGCCTTTCCATGAGTTCAAAGGATGGCAAGTCCGCAGCATGGGTCTACATAGTCCGTAGCGCAAGCAAAGACACCACGGCCATAGTACCGCTGATCCGCGTGCTGTTCTCATGCTCTCCACCACCACTACCAGCCGGCACAGAGATCCCGGCAGATGGGCTAACAGACGGTATCGGGACCCTTCCGCTTCCTGATAAGTTCACACAGGGGGCAGCCCTTATCACAGCTCTAAAGAAGAGTCCGAAGTTTGCGGCGTTTTCAACGGCGTACCCTGATAGTTCTGCAACGCTGGCAGTGCTGACATCGGCTGTGGAGAGTGTTCCCGGACTTTTTGAAGCTGGTAAATTTTACTGGATCCTTAACTGGTCGGCAACTGGGCAAACGGATCCTGGTCAGGGCGGTGCATTCAGCGGTCTGCTCTGCGTCAACAACATTGCAACCGGCGAAACAACCTGTCTGGACTCGGCTGACTTCACGTCGGTTTCAGACTACACACGCGATGAGCGCTTTGCTCTCGCGCCAAATCCGGCTGGCGATGTTGCTGTGCTAACCCTACCGCAGTCACTGGTCGGCTCTGTTGTTGACCTTGAGATCGTTTCGGTGACCGGCGCCACAACGCCCCTTGCCCATCGTCGATTTGTGGAATCTGCGGCTATGGTCATCGATGTAGCCAATCTCGTCACGGGTATGTATTCGCTGGTTATCCGTTCGTCTACACAGAACTTCATCGTGCCGCTGTCGGTTCACCGCTAAGGCATCATCAACTCGTTTACGATTATCCATCGACACTCACCACGCCCAATGTACTCTCATCTTCACACTACCGATTCCGAAGTCTTTGATGCCGTGCGGGGCGAATACGGTCGCCAGTGCGATAAAATCGAACTGATCGCCAGCGAAAACTTCACATCGCAAAGCGTCATGGAAGCCCAAGGCAGCATCCTGACCAACAAGTACGCCGAGGGATATCCCGGTAAGCGCTACTATGGCGGATGCGAATGGGTCGATGTTGCCGAGAACATTGCAATTGAGCGGCTCAAGACTCTTTTCGGTGCCGAGTACGCTAACGTTCAGCCGCACTCGGGCTCAGGTGCGAATATGGCCGTGTACTTCACCTATCTCAAGCCTGGTGATACGGTGCTTGGAATGGACCTATCGCACGGTGGACACCTCACGCACGGCTCTCCGGTCAACTTCTCCGGGATGTTCTACAACTTCATCGGTTATGGCCTCGACAAGGAGACAGAACGTCTTGACTATAACGTTGTTGAGGACCTCGCCAAGCAGCACCGTCCGAAGATGATCACCGTGGGCGCCAGCGCTTATTCCCGAGAGATCGACTTTTCAGCTTTCCGTCAGATCGCCGACAAGGTAGGAGCCTTCCTTCTTGCCGATATCGCCCACCCGGCTGGACTGATCGCCAAGGGGCGCCTTATGAGCCCCGTGCCATACTGTGACATTGTGACGTCGACGACCCATAAGACCCTGCGCGGGCCTCGTGGTGGCCTCATCGTGATGGGTAAGAACTACGAGAATCCGTTTGGCAAGGTTGCTCCGAAGAGCGGACGCAAGAAGCTCATGGGCGAACTGCTCGATTCCATGGTGATGCCAGGAATTCAGGGCGGACCACTTATGCACGTGATCGCCGCCAAGGCCGTCGCCTTTGGAGAGTGCCTTACGGACAGTTTTGATGAGTACACCAAGCAGGTTGTGCGCAACGCCGCTGCAATGGCTGATGAGCTCATCAAGCTCGACTACAACATCGTCTCCGGAGGCACAGACAACCACCTGATGCTGATCGACCTTCGGAATAAGAACGTTACCGGCAAGCAGGCCGAAAACGCTCTTGATGCCGCAGGAATCACCTGCAACAAGAATGCCGTGCCGTATGACACCCAGCCACCTCTTGTTACGAGTGGTATTCGCCTTGGTGCAGCAGCAATGACAAGCCGTGGCATGGTGGAAGATGATATGCGTCAGATTGCTCGGTTTATCGACCGCGTGATCACGAACGTTGGCAACGAAGCCGTCTATACATCTGTAAAAGCTGATGTGAAGACCTTCTGCAACGCCTTCCCGCTGTACCCTGCTCTGTAAGCTACAGGCCCCTTACCGACTGCGGATTGCCTTGGGTTCGATGGTAAAGTCCATCGAGGACTCTGCGCCGTTGGCAATGCGCATCTGTGCGATGTGTGCGATCATTGCCGCATTGTCCACGCAGTATTGCATCCGAGGGGCAATGAAGGTAACGCCAGCCACATTGCACTGCATCTGCATCGACTCGCGCAGTTCGGAGTTCGCGCTTACGCCACCGGCAATTGCAACAGCCGCAACATTGTTCTCGTGCGCGGCACGCATAGTTTTGCGCACCAGCACGTCAACGATCGCTCGCTGAGCTGAGGCGCACAGGTCATCAATCGGAAGGGGCTCACCGGAGGCCGTGATACGGTCGACCTCTCGACGGACAGCTGTCTTGAGGCCGCTGAAGGAAAAGTCGTACGAGTCTTCGTGCATTCGCCCCCGCGGGAAGGAAAATGCTTCGGCATTTCCGGACTGAGCATGTCGGTCAATGGCAGGTCCGCCCGGATAACCCAGCCCCAGCATCTTGGCGATCTTGTCAAAGGCCTCACCGGCTGCATCGTCCGTGGTCGACCCCAGAACGCGATACTCCATTGGACTCTCGAGCAGAAAGATGCTGGTATGTCCACCGCTTACAACCAGAGCGATGCTCGGATACGACAGCGTAGGATCTTCGAGATATCCCGAGTACACATGCGCTTCGATGTGATGGATCGGATACAGCGGCACACCTAATGCAAGGGCAAGCCCCTTGGCATAATGACATCCGACGAGGAGCGACCCTGCCAGTCCCGGACCATTGGTGACAGCGATCGCGTTGATGTCGGACATCCCTATCCCCGCCTTGTTCATTGCTGCATCAACGATCTGAGAGATCAGCCGCACGTGCTCGCGCGAGGCAAGCTCGGGCACGATTCCGCCATACAGATCATGGATCACCTGAGACGAGATCACGTTACTGCGAACGTGGCCGTCAATCAGCACGGCCGATGCTGTATCGTCGCATGACGTCTCTATTGCCAGGATGGTCACGCGAGTTCCTTCCACAGCATGCTTAGAGCAGCGCCAACGCTTCGCTCACGATTGACATGGCGATCGTTGCCGAACTGAAAGCGAAGGGGCACGCATCGATGCGGCGTGGCAACAGCGATGTAGACCGTGCCAACGGGCTTCTGCTCCGATCCGCCACCGGGTCCGGCCACACCGGTGATACCGATACCATAGGTGCTCTGAAATCGATCTCGAATGCCGCAGGCAAGCTGTGCGGCCACCTCTTTGCTCACGGCACCATGGCGAGCGAGCGTTTGCTCGTCAACGCCAACATCGCGGACCTTTGAGGAGTTACTGTAGCACATAACGCCGCCCAGGAACCAAATGCTGGATCCGCTGATATCCGTCAGACGTGCGCCGAGCATGCCGCTCGTGCAGGACTCCGCAATGGCAAGTGTGTGCCCGCGTTCTTTGAGTCTCAGACCGACAACTTCAGCAAGCGTCTGCTTGCCTTCTCCAAACACGTGCTGTCCGACGCGCTGCATGAGGACATCGCGCACCCTCCAGAGCTCCTGTTCTCGTGTCAGTGGGCCGGCACTGCGTGCCCCGATCCGAAGTCGCACCCCGTGGTAGCTCGGAAGAAAGGCCAGAGAACAATCGCCGAGAAACTCGCTCGGATCGCCGATAATGTCGGCCAGAGTGCTCTCTGCGACACCGGTAGTAAGCAGTGTTACATACTCGCTGCGCAGCTCGCGTGCGGCATCAATGCGCTCCTGCAACAATGGCAGCAGGTGGCGCGTGGTGATCTGCTGCATCTCCGTCGGAACTCCGGGCAATGCCGCTAGAAGACAATCACGGTGGTTCAGCAGAAGGCCGGGTGCAGTTCCAATGGGATTCGGAAGAATGGTTGCGCGCGATGGCATCTGAGCCTGACCGGCGTTGCGCTCAGTGACCTCCCGTCCGCGTTCGCGCATCCAGGTATACAGGTGCGAGAGCCATGCCCCGGAAACCACGAGCTGGTCACCGGTGTACGAGGTAAGAACATCCTTGGTGATGTCATCATGAGTTGGCCCCAAGCCCCCTGTCATAATGATCACATCGCTCACCGCCAGCAGTCGATCCAGCGTCTGCGTCAGTTGCAACGCTACATCACCGATCGTTACATGCTCAATGAGCGTGCAGCCGGCCAGAGTGAGTTCCTCGGCCCGCCAGGCGGCATTGCGGTTGACGATCTGTCCGATGAGGACTTCGTCGCCGATAGAAACGATGGAAGCGCGCATGGTCCGAAGTGGTGAAAAAGAAAAGGCCCCGCATGAGCGAGGCCTCGAAAATGCCGATTTTTCAGACTCCGACGGAGCCGACGGATTAGGACAACTTCTGACGGATCTTCTTGTCGCTCATGCCGCGGAGATAGTACAGCTTGGCACGACGGACATCGCCGCTCTTGAGCACCTGCATGGACTGGATGATCGGCGAATGGATCGGAAAGATCCGTTCCACGCCAACACCATTGGAGATCTTTCGTACGCGGAAGGTCTCGTTCATTCCGCTTCCACGACGAGCGATGATCACGCCCTGGAAGTTCTGGATGCGCTCCTTTTCTCCTTCAACAACTCGAACGGCAATCTTTACCGTATCACCGGGACGGAAGTCTGGGATAACTGGGGAGCCTTCGCCGGCCTTTGCCTGGCGCTGCTCAAAGGCCTCCGTGGCGGCCATAGTTTCGATTGCTTTGACTTTTGGGTGCATGTTTTTACTCCGGTGATGTTTCGTGAGGATCCTCAAAAGACGCGACGGACAGGCTACGCTGCTATTCGTTCTGTCTGAAGGGCTGCAAAGATACAGAAATTATCGGACGTCATCCAAGTGGTATGGAATTATAGCACTTAGATAGTGTTCAAGAAATTTGCTGTTACTCCTTTCGATCAGGCGTCAGAACAAGGGGCTGCCCAGCCGACGGTGTGAGCGTCAACATCGCCCCCTTTCGATCAACGGTCCAGGAACGGGGCTGACCGGCCGTACTGGTAATGCGGATCCGCTCTCCCCCCTTGTCGAAGGTAAGCTGATACGGAATTCGGTCTCCATTGATGGTGAGTGACTGATCATTGCCGATACTCACCTTTTGCCCTGAAGCAGATTTCCAAGAGCCAGAAAGTACTGAGGCGTTGACCATACGACGGAGCATGAACTGCGGATCGGGATTCTTCGATGGAAGCTTGCCCATCAC
>JBJTEQ010000113.1:0-4332 GCA_046092945.1 Kapaibacterium sp. (SeqCode) | reverse complement strand
TGGTAGGCACTTCCGAGTTCTTCGACGACGACGCCTTCCGGCATCTGCATCTGGTTATTCATGTCGTTCCTTCGTTCAATGTCACACAATAAGTCGAGAATGGCCGATTAGACTCGGCGCTTCTTCGGCGGACGACATCCGTTGTGCGGAAGTGGCGTCTCATCAAGGATCGAGAGAACCTCGAAACCTGCCTGCGTCAGCGCACGGATGGCCGCTTCACGACCTGATCCCGGACCCTTGACGACCACGTCAACCTTGCGGAGTCCCATTTCAAATGCTTCGCGGGCTGCCTTGTCGGCCGACACCTGTGATGCATATGGCGTGTTCTTCTTTGAACCGCGGAATCCGTTCTTACCGGCCGATGACCACGACAACGTGTTGCCATAGGTCTCTGTGACGGTAACGATGACGTTGTTGAATGTTGCACGGACAAATACCTTGCCGTGAACATCCGATACGATCTTGCGCTTGACGCGTTTTTTAGCAGCTGCCATTCTGGTTCATCCCTGTATTACTTCTTCACTGCCTTCTTCTTGCCGGCCACCGTCTTGCGCTTACCCTTACGAGTACGCGCATTGGTGCGAGTACGCTGACCACGAGCCGGAAGCCCGCGACGATGACGTAGTCCACGGTAGCACCCAACGTCCATCAATCGCTTGATGTTCAGCTGGATTTCCGAGCGAAGCTGACCTTCGACCTTGTAGTCGGCGATCGCCTGACGGATGCGTGCAACTTCATCATCTGTCCACGTTGACACACGCTTGCTGTGGTCGATGCCGGCTTTATCCAGCACCTCACTACTGACCGTGCGGCCAATGCCGAAGATGTATGTAAGCGCGACGATTCCGCGCTTGTTTTTTGGTAGGTCGATCCCTGCGATACGAGCCACGTTGTGTCTCCTGAATTAGCCTTGGCGTTGCTTGAAGCGTGGGTATTTCTTGTTGATCACATAGACCCTGCCCTTACGGCGGACAATCTTGTCCTCCGGGCTACGCTTCTTGACTGATGCTTGAACTTTCATTGTTTCACCTGTGAGTGATCGTCGTTACTTGTATCGGTAAACGATCCGCCCCTTCGACAGATCATATGGAGACATTTCAACGGTGACCTTGTCACCACGGAAGATCTTGATGAAGTGCATACGCATCTTTCCTGACACGTGTGCGAGGATCTTATGCCCGTTATCCAGCTTTACGATAAACTGGGTGTTCGGGAGTGCTTCCTCGATCGTACCATCGATACGTATGACGTCTTCGCGACCCATGCTAAGAAATGCTTCCTTGTTCGTTTACCATTCCGTGAGAATTCTCGGCGTCGTTCCATCGATCACCACCGTGTGTTCGAAGTGCGCTGAGGGTTTTCCATCCGCAGCATACACCGTCCACCCGTCTCTAGCCGTATGAACATGGAAAAGTCCCAGGTTCACCATCGGCTCGATCGCTATTGCCATGCCTGTTTGCAACTGCACATTCGGATACCGATTGCGGTGTAACAGACCCGGCACAAAGTTTGGGATAGGGGGCTCTTCATGCAGATGCTGACCGATGCCATGACCTACAAGCTCCCGAACGACCGAGAATCCTTGATTTTCAACACACGTTTGGACTGCCCGGGCTATGTCATACACCCGATGTCCGTCCACAGCCTGCTCGATGCCCAGCTGAAGTGACTCTTGCGTCACATCTAGCAGTCGCTGCTTTTCTTCGGATATCGCGCCAACCGCAAATGTGTAAGCGCTGTCTCCGTAGTACCCGTCCAACTTCACACCAACGTCAACCGAGACGATCTGTCCTTCTTTCAGGACACGCTGACTCGGCATTCCGTGAACCACCTCTTCGTCGATACTGACACACAATGTGTAGGGATACACTTTTGTGTCAACCTCATACCCTTTAAAAGCTGGTTCACCGCCTCGCGTTCGGATAAAATCCTCGGCGATAGCATCGAGCTCCAGAGTTTCGACACCCGGCACAACATGTGGGCGAAGATGTTGCAACACATCGGCGACAACCCGGCATGCTGCTTCGATCTTCAGGATCGCCTCCGCGTCATGAACGGGAACACGAACGTTGACCGGAGACATCGACCTTAGGAGGCCACTCCTGCACGCCCCCTGATCTTGCCTGTCTTCATGAAACCGTCGTAATGACGCATCAGGAGATAGGACTCGATCTGTTGAAGCGTGTCGAGAGCGACACCGACGACGATGAGAAGACTTGTTCCGCCAAAGAACGATGCTAATCCTGGCTGCATTCCAAGAACACTGATCGCAAACGTTGGAAGGATTGCGATAATGGCCAGGAAGATTGCGCCCGGTAGCGTGATTTTCGTCAGAATGTTTTCGATGTATTCAGCGGTGGCACTTCCAGGGCGAACGCCCGGTATGAATCCACCGTTCTTCTTCATGTTATCCGACACTTCCTTCGGGTTGAAGGCGATGGCCGTGTAGAAGTAGGTGAAGAAGACGATCATCAGACCGTACAGCAAAGCGTAGATGAATCCGTCTGGACGCAGAGCAAACTCGATTGAGCGGAGAAATTCTACGTTCGGGAAAAATGAAGCGATGGTGCCGGGGATGAAGAGGATCGACTGTGCAAAGATGATCGGCATAACACCGGCAGTATTCACGCGCAGTGGGATGTATTGCGTCGTGCCGCCATAGACCTTGCGGCCAACGACACGCTTGGCGTACTGAACCGGTATCCGACGAGCCCCCTGCGTGATGAGAATCACAACCGCAATGATGCCGAGGAGCAGGGTGAGGAAGATCGCACTGACTACGAGATCGCGGCCGATCTGACTATCCGTACCCGATGTTACAAACTGCTGATACAGACCAACCGGCAGGCGCGAGATGATACCAATGAAGATGATCAGCGAAATGCCGTTGCCAAGTCCACGATCCGTGATCTGCTCACCGATCCACATCAAACTGACCGTTCCAGCCGTCATGATCAGCACACTCGTGATGGTCCAAAAGAGGCCATGGTCAGGGATCGAGCCACCGTAATCACTCACGAGCTTTATCGTAACACCCCATGCCTGAAGCGCAGCGATTGGAATCGTGAGGACGCGTGTCAGTTGGTTGATCTTCCGGCGCCCGTCGTCACCTTCGCGTTGCATCTTCTGCAACTGCGGAAGCACTACTCCACCGATCTGTAGAATAATGCTTGCCGAGATGTACGGCATGATACCAAGTGCGAAGATGGCGGCGTTCTCGAACGCGCCACCGACGAAAAGGTTGTAGATCTGGAATATGCCGCTGTCCGCCGAGTTAGCACTAACAGCCGCTTTGAGTGATGCCGTGTCGATGCCCGGAATCGCGATGAGCGATCCAACGCGCACGGCAAGCAAGGCGATCAGCGTAAAGACGATGCGATCGCGAAGCTCTTCGATCCGGAACATGTTCCGGAAAGTGGTCACGATATTAGCCATGAACGGTTACCGCTCCTCCGGCAGATTCAATCTTGTTCTTGGCGGACTCGGAGATCTTGTCACACGAAACCGTCAGCTTTGCTGACAGATCGCCATTACCAAGGATCTTGATCGGTGCAGACTTGACACGAATGACACCGAGGTGAAGTAGGACGTCTTTTGATACCACGCCATCGGTAATGCGCTTGTCATCGACAAGGCGCTGCAGCGTAGCCACGTTGACTTCTTGGTACTCGACGCGGTTGATGTTCGTGAATCCGAACTTCGGGATGCGCCGTGTGAGCGTCATCTGACCGCCCTCAAAACCACGACTCTGGTGTCCGCCACTACGAGACTGGTGTCCCTTGTGTCCGCGCGTAGCTGTGCCGCCATGGCCTGAACCGGCACCACGACCAACGCGCTTTTTCTTGTGACGAGAGCCCGGAGCGGGCGAAAGATTTCCGATGTGTTTCATTTCTTGCCTCAGTCTGCGATCTCTTCAACTGTCACGAGATGGCGAACAGCGTTCACCATTCCCAAAATCTGGGGATTCTTAGGCTTCACCGATACGTAGTTCGGACGACCAAGACCGAGGGCCTTGATAGTTTCCTTGTGCGCCTTGAGGGCACCGATCGATGACTTGACTTGTGTGATCTTGAGTTTCATAGTAGTGTCTTCTCCTTGCTTAGCCGTGAAGAACCTTTTCGATGCTCACACCGCGGCGAACAGCAACTGCTGCGGCGTCTTCGAGCTGCATCAGCGCGTCCATCGTTGCCTTGACCGTATTGTGCGGATTCGACGAGCCCTGCGACTTTGTCAGCACATCCTTCACGCCGGCAAGTTCAAGGATAGCGCGAACGCCTCCAGCAGCAATAACACCAGTACCGGGAGTTGCAGGACGAATCAGAACCTTTGCAG